>JBBRHH010000124.1:0-12456 GCA_038222915.1 Tepidisphaerales bacterium | reverse complement strand
GACAAGCTCCGCCCCTTCACCCACTGGCTCTGTGCCGTCGTGATCGCCGTCAGCGGCGCGGCCTCCGGCATTCTCGTCCTTGCCGTGAACGCCTGGATGCAGCTCCCCGTTGGATTCAGTCTCGATTCGGCAGGCCACGTTGCGTCTACCGCTCCCCTTGCGATTTTCAAAACCTTCGCGTGGTTTGTCATGTCGCTCCATTCCACGCTGGCGTGCTACATGGCCGTCGCCTTCGCGGCCGCGTCCATCTACGCCTATGGCTGGCTCCGCGGCCGGCGCGATGCGTACCACCGTGCCGCACTTCACATCACTCTCGCCATCGGTGCGATTACCGCGATCGCCCAGCCCCTCGCCGGCGACTCCATTGCCAAATTCGTTTATCGCACCCAGCCCACAAAGTTCGCCGCCATGGAAGGCCACTTCCGTACTGAACAATACGCCCCGCTCCATATCGGCGGCCTGCCGAACACCCAGACGCATGAAACCCCGTGGGCCATCAAAATCCCCGGCGGCCTAAGCTTCCTCGCTACCCACGATCCAAGCTCCACCGTTACCGGCCTCGACGATGTCCCGCGCGACCTCTGGCCAAATGTCATGCTCACCCATCTCGCGTTCCAAGTGATGGTCGGCTGCGGCACACTGCTGATGATTGCCGGGATCTGGTTTTGGTATCGATGGTGGCGCTATCGCACGCGCTTCCTCGAGAGCCGAATGCTCCTCCGCACATTGATCATCGGCGGCCCGCTCGGATTCGTTGCCCTCGAAGCGGGCTGGATGGTGACCGAGGCCGGCCGACAACCGTGGGTGATCAATGGATATCTCCGCACCGCCGACGCCGTAACGCCATCCGGCAGCGTCCCGCTGATGTTCGCCATTTTCGTTTCGCTCTATCTTTTGTTGACGGCCACCATGATTGTTCTGATGCGACGACTGGGCCGCTACACGCCGTACCTTGAAGAGGAAGAAGCTTCCGCCCAGAGTGTGACTTCATGAGCTCCCACGAATTGCTCATCAACGGTGCGGCGGCCGTCGTAGTGGGTGGTTTGATGGCCTACATGGTGCTCGGCGGCGCAGACTTTGGCGGCGGCGTCTGGGACCTTTTCGCCCGCGGCCCGCGCCGCCGGGAACAGCGTCACGCCATCGCCCACGCCACCGGACCCGTCTGGGAGGCCAACCACGTCTGGCTCATCTTCGTTCTCGTCACCCTGTTCACCTGTTTCCCCAGGGGCTACGCGGCCCTCAGTGTCGCGCTCTTTGTTCCCTTTCATCTCGCCTTGCTCGGTATCATGCTCCGTGGCGCTGCATTTGTTTTCCGCGCTCATGGATGGAAGGCGGCTCCGACAACATCGCGTCCACGCCGCGTCGTCCTGTGGATCGTGAACCCTGCAAATTGGCAACTCATCTTCGGCGTCAGCAGCCTGATCACACCCTTCCTCCTCGGTGCATCGTTCGGCGCACTCACCGAAGGAGGGGTTCGCGTGAGCGCGGAAGGCCACGTCTGGACAGACCCCAGCCGCCCCATCCCCTGGCTCAGCTTCTACGCCATCGCCTGCGGCCTTCTCGCCGTCTCCGCATCCGCCTACCTCGCCGCCGTCTATCTCGTCGGCGAAACCAAAGGCGAGCTCCGCGACGACTTCCGCCGCAACGCAATCTTCGCCGGCACAACCACCGCCATGCTTTCCGGCGTCGTCCTGTTCACCGCGCGAAGCGAAGCGCGCTGGTTTTACGATCGGCTCCTCACCCACGAAACGCTCTTGGTCTTCGCGGGCCTCATCTGCTTCGCGCTGTCCGCCTATGCCGTCTTTTTCCACCGCTATCGACTCGCCCCGATCTTCGCCGCCGGCGAGATCGTTCTACTTCTCGCCGGTTGGGCCATGGCGCACCGCCCCTATCTCATTTATCCGGACGTCACACTGGCCGACGCGGCAGGTCCGCCCGAAACGATCCGCTTCCTCCTCTGGACCCTGCCCTTTGGCCTCGCATTGCTCCTGCCTTCATTGTGGATGCTGTTCCACGTCTTTAAGAAGTCCATGTTCGTTCCACATGCCGAAATTTGAATCGTCACCGGGCCAATGGCCGATATTCATGGAAATGACATTTCGGTGAAGATTGCTTCATTTCCCATTTCCGACTGAGGTGAACATGGCTCGTTCCACGTCCGCGCAGATGATTGAATCACTTGAACTCCGAACGCTCCTCTCTGCCTGCGCACCTCTCGCGGACGACACCGTCGCGGCCCAGGTCGCGCCGCTGGTCGTCTCCGCCACGCCGCATGTCACCGCCGCAAATCCATTCAAGATCGTCGGCGCCGGAACCGTATTGAAATTCAAGAAGACCAAGAGCCTTCCCGGAAACGGCATCGCCGGATTCATTCACGAGTCCGGCACGTTCACCGACGGCAAAGGACACACCGGCACCTACGCGCTGGCGCTCCCGCCGGTTCTTTCCTCCATCCAGCCGGCCGAGTTGCTTGACATCGGATTCAAAAAATCAGGCACGTTTCTCGGCGGCAGCCGCCGCTACACCATCCAGTTCACCCCGATCGGCAAGCGGCTGTCCAAAGGCCTCGGCGGCAAGACGGTTACGTTCGTAACCACCGCCGCCAAAACGGCCGCCAAGGGGGTTATCGCAGGCACGCTCACAAAAATTTATCTGAAATATTGAGCCCAAAGGCGATTGAAAAAGCCGCAAAACGACCACGAATAACTGCGCCCGGATAGACGCCGACCGGCCATCTAAGCTAAGATATTGGCAGGTTGATTCGGTTTTAGATGTCTTGAAGGACGGATTCATTCGATGCAGATCATTCTCGCCAATCCCCGCGGTTTCTGTGCTGGCGTGAACATGGCGATTGAGACAGTCGACCGCGTGCTGACCTTGAAGGGCCCGCCGATCTACGTCTTCCACGAAATTGTGCATAACCTCCACGTTGTTCGGGATTTCGAACAACGCGGCGTAATCTTCGTCAACGAGATCACCGAAGTTCCCGAGGGGGGCGTGGTTGTCTACAGCGCCCACGGCATCTCCCCTGAGATTCGCCGCATCGCCCGCTCGCACCAGTTAGTCGAAATTGACGCCACTTGTCCGCTCGTTACCAAAGTCCACATGGAAGTGCTGCGATACGCCCGCAAAGGCTATAAGATCATCTTCATCGGCCATCGCGATCACGACGAAGCCATCGGCACGGTCGGCGAGGCACCCGATTCCATCATCGTTGTCGAAAGCGCGGCCGACGCAGCCAAGCTTGTCCTCGACGACTCCACCAAGCTCGCTTACGTCACCCAGACAACCCTCAGCGTCCGCGAGGCCATGGAAATCATCGAAGCGCTCAAGGCACGTTTCCCGCAGATCATCTCGCCGCCCAAGGAAGACATTTGTTACGCCACCACTAATCGGCAAAACGCCGTGAGCGAGTGGACGCCGGACGTCGACATGGTGCTGGTGGTGGGAAGCCAGAACAGCTCGAATTCCAAGCGCCTCGTCGAGCGAGCGCTGGAAGCGGGCAAGGCCGCTTACCTGATTGATGATGAATCCGAGATCGAGCCCCAATGGTTCGACGGAATGCGCTCGGTCCTGGTCACCGCCGGCGCCAGCGCCCCCGAGCACCTCGTGCAGCAACTCGTTGACCGCCTGAAGCGTGAATACGGCGGCGAAGTCGAAACGCGCACGCTCGTCGAAGAAGACATTTCGTTTTCGCTGCCCAAGTCGGTCAAGCGGCTCGCGGTCATCAGTTAGCAGCTACTCCCCGTCTTTTGTCGAGAAAGTCACAAACGCGTCGCTCCGAAATGGCGACGCGGGCAGTCCGTCCTTGTTGTAAAGATTGCATTCCGGGTTTTTCTCAAACGCATATCGAACGGCCACCGGCTTCGCAACCTGTGCACTTTGCACCACCACGCGCTCCCCATCAATCGCCGCGACGGCACGCACCCATTTATTGCCAGTCGACAACATGAAACCCGTCAGCTTTTCCCCCTTCGCGGCCAGCCCACTCCCAACATGCGTAAACTTCACGAGCGCCTTCCCATCCGAAAACTGCGCCGATTCAAACAGCGGTCCGGAATATTCAATCTTCTCACCGTGAGCCAGCGCCCGCGCCGCCAGCGCCAGCCGCACACCCACCGGCTTCTTGTTCGTGTAATGAACATCCGACTTCGTGGGCGGCGCAAGATCGATTGTCACCACCATCGCCGTATTCGGTACCGACAGTGACTTGAACTGCGCCTCGCGCAGCGCCGCATCCTTCCCTTCCAAAGGCTCGGCCCGCCGCTCGCCATAGTTTGCCAGTTGCACAAAGAGAAATGGAAAATCCCCCTGGCCCCACTGCTTGCGCCAATCGGCAATCATTCCGGAAAACATCGCCGGATACGAAACCGGATAATCCCGATTTCCTTCCCCCTGGTACCAGATCACGCCCCGAATCCCATAAGGAACCAGCCGCCCGATGCAGGCCGTAAAGTTACTGCTCGTCTCCTGATCGGATTTCACCTTCGCGACAACGTCTGAAAGCGCCTTGTCCCCCGCCAGCGCCGTCGGGCTGATGAACGTCTGCACCACAGCGCCATTGACGGAAGAATCCAGCATCCCAATCGGCATCTTCAGCCGCTCGTGCATCTCAGCCGCAAAGTGATAAGCCACGGCCGAGAAATTCCCGGCCGTCTTCGGTCCACAGACAACCCACTCGCCCCCATTCGCATGCCATGGATCGATCTGAAAATACCGAATCTCCGGCTGCTCGGCCTTCGAGATCTCCTCCGCCCCGGTGTCCGCCTTGCTTAACGGAAAGTGCATGTTCGACTGACCCGAAGCATGCCACACTTCACCCACCATCACATACTTCACCACCACAGCGCCCACCTTCAACTCAAATGGCCCGCCGGCTTTGATCGGATCCAGCTTGACCATCCACTTTCCCTCCTTGTCCGCTGTCGCCGATTTCTTCTGCCCATTGATCTCCACCGTCACAGCTTCACCGGCGGGCGCGGTGCCCCACACCGGATCCGCCATCCCCTCCTGCAACACCATGTTGTCGGAGAACATCCGCGGCAACACAATGTCGGCGCGCACAAAACCAGCACAAAATAAGAACACTCCAACCGAGCAGATTCTTAGCCCGTTCCACATGCGCATTCCTCATCGTCCAAAATTACTTCGGCGGCTGATACCCCGCCGGCGGCTCGACAACCTCGAAATCCGACCCCTTCACCTTTCGCATTTCGTCGGCCATCACCGGTATGCGCTCATCGGGCGTCACTGAAATAGCCCAGTCAATCCCGTTGTCGGCGTTGATCATCCCGTACTTCTTCAGGCCCTCCAGAATCGTCTTCATCTCTGGTGTAAAGCCAGAAGTATCAAAGTCCTTCCGAAGTCGAAACCGCTCACCCATGCGCGGAAGGTTGGGGTCCTTCTTGTTGCTGGCGAAATGAGTGGCCGGATAGACATATCCTTTGCGTGTCCGCTGAAACGTCGCCCGCAGCGCATGTTCCACTTTGCCCCGCTTAAGCTCGTCGTACCGCACGACCGCCGGGAAGACCGGCAGCCCCGCCGCGTCCGAGCTCGTCCACCCGTCCGGCCGCATCTTGTTCGACGCCAGGTCAAACACCGACGCCTGCTCCGCCGTCCAACCCGCATCGGTCTTCGTCAGCCGGTAAAACTCATAAAGTTTCCGATTCACCGGATCCACCACCAGCCCATGCCGATCCGCGCCGAGGTCCGGCTTGCCACGCTGAACATCGTCCAGGGTCAGCGCTTTTTTTGCGGCATCGCCACGTTTGAAGTCCGCCGGCCACCCCTCAATCGTCGCATCGTCCGGCACCGGGTACGGCCCCTTGTCCGATTCACCGGCATACGCCGTCAGTTTCACATCGACTTTCTTCTGATCCGGCGGCACCAGCACGAACCCCATGTCCGGGTTGTATCGAAGCGGTTTTTTGCCGCCAATCGACGCGATCATCTCTTTTGAGTTCTTTGCCAGCGGCCAATCCTCCACCACCGCATTCCATGGATTGTCCGCCGGAAACACTTCCAGCGCGGCCAGGATCGCGTCGGCCTCGGGGGTATCAAACTGCACCGTCTTCGCGATCGCCGGCATCTTGGCGGCTTTGATCCGTTCCACACGCGCCGGATCGCCGCCGGCCTTCTCCGCTGCACTGGTCACATGACCGGTCTTGAAAAAAGCAACCGCGCCGGCAATGGCGATGGCCGCAACGAGCGTCGGTGATTTCGAGCGACAAAACATGGTGGTTCCCTGGTTTTTAGGATGTAATGAACGGTTGACAGATGACACGTCCAAACGGCTTCAATAATTTATACTGTCATATAGGCCGCTCGGTTGTGCGACAAAGTAGGGTGAGCGGTTTGCCGACAGGAGTGGGAACGAAGCGGATGAACGGCCTTGAATTGCGATTCGAGCTCGAACGCCTTCATAGCGAAAGCTATGGGTGGGCCTCGTGTTGCTGCAAGCGCGACAATGGCCTCGCCGATGACGTATTGCAGGTCGTTTACCTCAAGGTCCTCGGCGGAAAAGCCCGCTATACCGGCCTCTCGACGTTCAAGACCTGGCTCTTCGCCGTAATACGCCGCACCGCAATCGACGAGCAGCGGCGAAAGCTCCGCCGCCGTCTGTTGTTGCAGAGCTACACCCCGGCCACCACAGAGGTCGATTCGCCCGAGGCCGCCGCGTCACGATCGGAGGCCGCCGAAGTATTCCGTGCCGCGCTCGCCAGGTTGCCCGCGCGCCAGCAGCAAGTTCTGCACCTCGTCTTCTACCACGACCTGACGTTGGCGGCCGCCGCGGAGGTGATGGGTGTCACCCTCGGGTCAGCGCGCACGCATTACGACCGCGGCAAACGAAAGCTACGCGAACGAATATCGGAGAACAGCTATGCCATTGGACCAGGAAGAACAGCAACTCCAGGCGTTGTTCTGTGAAATGCGCGAGGACGATCGTCGCCGCACTGCGCCATTCCGTGTCGATGTGCGCCGCGCGGACCGGTCGCGCCGTGTCGGCGCTTGGCGCACTTACGCGGTCGCGAGCGGGGCCATCGTCTTACTGACTGTCTTGCTCGCCCACCGGGCGTTGTCCAACAAACCCGCGCGCGGGCCCATTGCCCAGGATCGTCTGTCCGTCCCAACCGTCCCGTCGATTTCCGAATGGACGTCGCCCACCGGTTTTTTGCTCGAGTTTGCAGCCGACGAATATCCCGCAAAAGACTCTGCTCAACCGCCAGTGGAAAAATCCAAGATCAACTTTTAACGCATCGCACTCTTACCGAATGAGGATCGAATGAAATCAATCGCAAATGCAATCATCGCCTGCGCACTCGTGCTGATCGGCGCAAATGTCGTCTGGGCACAGCCCCGCCCGGATCCCATGGCCGAGAATCTCATCCCGCCGCAACTGATTATGCAGCACGCCGATGATCTCGGCCTCGACGCGGGTCAAAAAGAGTTCCTGCAGGCGCGCATGGCAAAAGCCCAGGAGCGGTTTCCGGAACTGCAGAAACGACTGGAGCATGAAGTGGGCGCGATGGGCGAAATGGTCAGTCAGGAACATCCCGATGAGCAGAAGACGCTCGGGCAGCTCGACAAAGTCCTCGACTGCGAGCGCGAGATCAAGCACGAGCAAATCGCCCTGATGCTTTCGATTCGCAATCGGCTTCGCCCGGAGCAGTTGGCCAAGGCGCGCGAGCTGCAGCAGAAGATGATGGCCGATGCCCACAACCACGGGCCCGCCCAGCAAATACCCGAAGCGCTTCAAGCGAAGATGCACCAGGTGTCCGATATGGTGCACCACTGGCAGCAGGACGGCGACCGGCTCAACGCCGTGAGGCCGATGATGGAGCAAGTCTCCCATCTCATCCACGACGGAAAATTCAAGGAAGCCGAAGATGCACTCGACGGCGTGCTCAAAATGTCGCAGCAGTCTGACAAACAACCCTGATGGGTGTTGGAAGATACGCAGGCTTCAAAGTAGTCGGACCGACCTGCCCATGGGCATTTCTACGTGTTCTTGTTCCTTCAACGGAAATAGGGTTTTTCAGAAAGCGTCCAAACGCTACTCTCCACCCCTTGGTAATTCTGAGGGTTCAATTGGTGCGGAGTTTGATAGTGCCTCCGCACATTTGGAGAAGCGTTCATGTTCTGCAATAGATCGATGTTTGAGACTCTCGAAGGCCGACGCTTTTTAAGCGTGACCGCTTCTGCGCTCTCGGGTCTGCTTAAGAAGGGCACCGTCTCGGCCTATGAAACCACCAGCAGCGGCAAGGTAAGCGGCAGTATTAAAAAAACCGTGGTGGGTGCGGCAACCGTCCACGGCGTGAGCACGATTCGCGTCGATACACGCCAGGTCATCGGCACCGCTGTAATTGTCGACAGCCAATATGTCGGCCTCAATCCAGCCAGCGGCCTGCTCCTCTATCAAACCGTCAACGACACCACCCTCGCCGGCTTCGAAACCAGAACCACCGACACCTTCACCCCGACCCAGACCGTATTTCCGAAAACACTCGCCGCTGGGAAAACTTACACCTTCAAGTGGACAGATCTCGCCGTCAGCGATGTAACGCCAAGCAGTGCGCACTCGATGTCCACCAGCGCGGTTACGCGCACGGTGAAGCTAACGTCGGCCAAGCTTTCCAAGGTCAAGGTCCCCGTCGGAACGTTCAACTGCTACATCATCCAGACCGTCACAACGTTGAAAACCGGCGGCGCCACCAGCAAGACCACCCAGACGCAGTACATCGCTCCGAATGTCGGCGTCGTCAAAACCACCCAGACCCAGACCAGCGCCGGTTCGCCCGCGCGCACCTCAACGACTCAGCTCACCAAGTTCGTGAAAGGCAAAGGTTAGACTGGGCAATTTGGGGAAACATGGCCCGATAATCTCTCATCGCGGCAGGGGGTTCCAGCCGAATAAAAGAACAAGGCACTGACGCCGCGCAAACAAGGCGCGGGCCGTGCGCCCTACAACGGAGTAAACAGCGCCATGGATTTGGCAACCATTATTGGATTCGTTCTGGCATGGGGAGCCGTCGTCTTCTCCATGTTCCACGCCTCCCATGGCGCCATCGGCGCCTATATCAAGCCCAGCGAAATGTTCCTTGTGTTCGGCGGCGCACTCGGCGCGGCCATGCTCTCCATGCCGCTCCACACCGTCACCGGCACGGTCGGTTACCTCAAGAAATGGCTGCTCAACAAAGAATCCCACATCGAACATGTGATCAAGGACATGGTGCAGTACGCCGAAACCGCCCGCCGCGACGGCGTTCTTGCACTTGAAACGGTTGCCCGCGAAGCGCCCGACGCGTTTCTCCGGCGCGGCCTGCAGCTCACCATCGCCGGCACCGATCCCGAAATCATCGAACGCATTCTCCGCATCGAAATTGACGCGATGGTCGAGCGCCACAAACACGGCAAGCACTTCTTCGGCACCCTCGCCAAGTTCGGCCCCGGCTTTGGTCTCATGGCCACCCTCATCGCCCAGGTCGCCATGTTCCGCCATCTCGACGGAGATGCCGGCATCATCGGCTCGGCCCTCGCCATCGCCCTCACCGGCACCCTCTACGGCTGCATGCTCCAAAACCTGGTAGCCGGCCCCATCAGCGAAAAACTTGCGCTGCGTTCCCATGAAGAAGCCTTCAGCAAAGAAATCATCCTCCAGGGCGTCCTCAGCATCCAGGCCGGCAACAACCCCCGCGTAGTAGAAATGCAACTCCTGAGCTTCCTGAGTTCCAAGCAACAAAAAATGCTCGCAAAGGCGGCGTAAAGATTAACCGCGGAGGCGCTGAGCCGCTGAGAAATCGCGGAGGAGTTCAATGTATGCTCGAGGTCAACCAGATAACGGAAATAGTGATCGGCGCGGCCATCGAAGTGCACCGCGCACTTGGTCCGGGCCTGCTTGAATCGGCCTATGAGAAATGCGTACGGCATGAGCTGACTCTTCGTAACATGCCGTGTCAATTCCAGCTTGAACTACCTGTCCACTACAAGGGAATCGTAATTGACGCAGGGTATAAGCTTGACCTTCTCGTCTGCGGGCAGGTGGTCGTTGAACTCAAAGCGGTTGAAGAAGTCCACCCAATCCATGAAGCGCAGTTATTGACGTACCTCCGACTTGGCGGGTGGAAAGCCGGCCTCCTAATCAATTTCAATGTCGCCTACTTAAAGGATGGCATCACACGAAGAGTCCTGGGCCTTTAAGCGATTCTCTCTGCGAATTCTCTCTGCGCCTCTCGCGTCTCCGCGGTGAAAAAAATGGCCAAAGGTAAATCCTGCAAGTGCAAAGCCAGCGAGTGTGAAGAATGCCCTGAGTGGATCTTCACCTTCGCCGATCTCGTCATGTTGATGATGGGGTTCTTCGTGATCCTGTGGGTCTTGAAGCCCAATCCCACCAAGCCCAATGAGCCGCTGGATCCGAAGTGGCTGGAGCTGGTCGCCAAGATCCGCGAGGCGTTCGATTATCTTCCTGATCCCAAGAGCAAAGATCCCGTCGATATCTTCATGATCATGAAGAAGCTTGAGGAAATGAAGCCGCTCAAGGGCTTCGGCGACGGCGGCAAGACCAAACTGCCCGAACGTATGCCCCAGGGCGTCGATCCTGAAGTGGTCACCATTCGCAAAGGCAAACAGGCCATCGTCGGTAGCCGCGTTCTGTTCGGGCAGGGGGACGCAACCCTGAACGCGGACTCATACAAGATCCTCGACGAAATCGCGGCGGCGGTGCGCGGCCACCGAACCATCTTCATGGTCAAAGGCCACGCTTCCCTCGACGACCTGCCCGAGTCGTCCGACGCCCAGCAGAAAATGGACCTGTCCCTCCGCCGGGCCCAGGTCGTCTCGGATTACCTGATTGCCCACGGCGTCTCGCCCGACATCCTTCGCGTGCAGGGCTGTTCGGTCTTCGAACCTGTCGTACAACGTGTCCTGGGCGCGGACATGCGCATCATCAACCGCCGCGTTGAGGTGGAGAACATGGCCACTCTGGTCGACGAGCTGCAGGACCCTGCCAAACCGGCCACGCGTCCAGTCTCCGAATCCCGCCTGGAAGCTTCCGTCCCGATCGAGCATTAAAACCCGCGCAAAATCCGTTCCGATGACGCCCCGGAACGCCTACTGCAAATATTGCATACATCCAACGTAAATTGTTGGTAAACTACGTCCATCGAACGAGGTTCGGTCGAAGTCGATCTATTGTGTTGATGTTCAGGAGGCGCTGGTGATCTGTCGAACGAATTTCCTGCTTGGTTTACTGTTTTTGGCGTCGGGGCTCATGCTGTCCAGCAGCGTTCAGGCTGCGGAAGCTGCTCCGGCCGCCCTCCCAACCCGCGAACAAGTCGACAAGCTGATCAAGGACTTGCAGGAGAAAATTCTCAGCTTTCAGTCCAAGTCCGCGTCCCTGATCGTTCGAGCCGCTCCGGTGCCGCCTCCCGCCGGACAGGCCGGCGTTCCAGCGCCGCACGTTGAGCCGACCCTCACGGGTGAAATCATCGATACCAACGCCCCAGGCCTTCACTTCAAGACTTCCGATGGCAAGCTCCTGGCCCTCACCCCCGACCAGATCGGCTTTCTCGAATGGCCCGGCCTTTTCGTGCCGGACAACGCCGAGCCGCTCAATCCGGGTGGATATAGCAACATGGCGATGTGGGCCCTTACTTGCAGCGACATGGCGCAGAAAGATCTTCGCTGGAAGAAGGCGCTCGAAAGCTACATGAAGTCAACCACGGCACCCGGCACCTACTCCCTGTCGTTTCGCCTGAACGTATTTTCGTACCTCGCCCGCTGGACGAATTCAGTGCCGCTCGCCGAAACGTACAAGAAAGTTCTTCTAGTAGATACGCCGTACATGCTGCACGGCATGGACAACGAGGGCATGTACAACTACACGGTCTATCCAGGCCCAAGCCTCAACCCCTGGCAACGGCCCGCCGACGCTCCCAAGAACGGGCTGTGGGGCGGCGACCATTCCAACACGCAGTACGGCGTGTTCGGCATGTGGGCCGCCGAAGACGCAATTCCCATCGAACTCTCCGAACGTTACTGGTCCATCGTCGACAATCATTTTCGAGGCGTGCAGAACAAGGATGGAGGATGGGGTTATGCCAAGGTCGGCGGCCCGTCCACGCCCAATATGACCGACGCGGGGATGAACAGCCTCTACCTGGTCGTGGACAAATACTGGAGTCGTCAAATAGACGACTCCGGCTACTCCCGCATCAGGGGCTTCAATTACAGCAAGAAAGCAATCGCGGGGTTGCCAGAAACCTTCAAGTCCATCAACGCAGGCTGGGCTTGGCTGGACAAGAACGGCAAAGCTCCGCCCGGCGACATGTACCACGAGTACGGCCTCCAGCGCCTGGGCCTTGCCAGCGGCAGAAAATATATCGCCGGCGAAGACTGGTTCGCGCATGTGGTCAACGCGTCCTGGCGCGGCGGCGACGCCAACAGCCAACTCGGCGATGC
>JBBRHH010000123.1:0-12465 GCA_038222915.1 Tepidisphaerales bacterium | reverse complement strand
ACGACTCCGCCGGCGCCAACCCCAGCCACGGATCTGAGCTGGGCGTCAAAAACAGTTCCGCATAAACCTTCTCATTCAGCTCCGCCAGCGGCGTCGCCTCGAACTCCCCGGCCAGCCACTGGTGAATCTTCAGGTGGAATTTGTATTCATTCTTCACCGTATCCAAAGCCGCCGATTTCTCGAAAACACGCATCGCCTTGACGATCGGCGACGGCTCCGCCTTGCCGTAGATTTGGGCCTCGGCCCGTGGCTGCGGATTTTTCGACAGGATCAGCGCCATCGAGCTTTCGTCCAGCTTTCCATCCGCCGCATGCAAAGCGCCGATCTTCGCCCACGTCGCATCGTCCGTCGACTTCTCCAGCACCTCCGCCGGAAACGCCGCCATCAGCAATGGCTGCTCCATCCCCGACTTCCCCACGGCCAGCCGCATCGCCCGCCGCGCCGGCGGCGCTGCTCCATTCGCTGCCTGCTTCCCCGCACCGTACCCCACGCCCTTCGCCGGCAGCGCATCCAATGGCACACCCATCCCAGCGCCCGCCTTTTTCAAATCCGCCGTCCACTGCATCGCCAGGTTCTCACCACTCAGCTTGTGATAAGAGGTCAACATCCCGTTCATATCCGCCTTTGGGTCCATCGCATGCTGCGCCACCGTCTCCGCTTCCTGCAACCCGCGCAAAAACGCCGCCGGCCCGTACAACCCTGGCAACGCATCCACCACGCGCCCATTCTGTGCCAGCACATAATGAATGGAGTTGCCGGTGATCGTCCGCCGCAGCTTCCGCCCGTCTCCCATGTCCACCGTAATCACCGGCACCGGCCGCATCGACTGCCAGTGCAGGACAAAGTGCTGGCGCAGATACATCGACACCTCCGCATTGGAATAGAGCGTCGTCCGGAAAAACCGGCTGTTCGCGCAGCTATATTCATCTGAAAGGTTCCCCAGCATCCGCAGCGACAAAACCGGCCTTCCAACCCTCTTCGCCTCGGCCTGTGCCTTGTCGAGATCCGTATACCAGTACAGCCCCGACGCCCACGCGTCCCGCTGTTGCGCCACCGCATCCATCACCGCTTGAATCCGCTCCCACCGAGCCGCGTCCTGCTTCTCACCCTTGAAATGCGCCTCGACCTCCATTTCAAAAGTCTCCATCACTGCGTCCAGGCCATCTTTCCCCGCATCGCGCAGCTTCTGGATCGCCTCCTTCGATTTCGCCTCATCCCCTTTCACCGCCAGCATCGCCTGCCGATCCAGCGGCGACATGCCGCACGCCCGCGCCAGATCCGCGCCGAAAATTCCAATCGCCAGAACCGCCAGTACACAAATCCGCATAAAGCTCCTTGGTTAGAACACAAGAAACTTTACGGCCCAGCCTGGGAAACAGACGTAAACGATATGTAACGACCACGCGAGCCCCCGCCATCCGTCATTTCACCTTGCTCAGCAGGATCAGATTCATCGGCTGGATCTCGCTCTCCTTCGTGTCCATCGGAAACGAGTTGATCTGCTCGTTCTGCGTATGATCTTTCCACAAATCGATCGGCCGGTTCACCACCACCTTGTCATCCTTTTTCACCAGCAGTTGCACCTGCACTTTCGAGCGGTCGATCTTGTACCAGCTCCCCGCCTGGTGCCGCCAGATCTCTTCGCGCTGCCAGTTCTCCGACGGGATGCGAATCGCCAACACCTTCGCGTCCGGCTGGATTTTCTTCCACGCGCCAACAGCCAGTTCCTCCAACTGCGCCCGGTCCGCGCCCTTGTATCGGTCCGGCGGCAGCTCGTTTGAATCAACGATTGCCTGCTTCAGCTTATCCACGCGAACCTTGAGATCGGCGCGCAACGCGATCACCTGTTTGCGCGCAGCTTCGCCCTCTGCCGCATCCAGCGCCGAAAGAAGCGCAACCTTCTCCTCGATCCCTTCCATCTTCTGCGGAATTCCACCGACGAAAAACGCCGGCTTCTGTTCCGCCGCCGCCTGGTCCGCCAGCTTCGTTACGTCCGCCATGTCCGACTTGATCTGCGCCGGCAGGCTCGCTTTCTGCTTCTGGGCCGCTGTGCCAAACGCCTCGTACTGCTTGTCGAAATGCACGCCGATGCTGCCGATCTTTTTGCCCTGATCCGTCTCCTGCTGAATGATCGCCGCATACGTCTTCATGATGCGCGCCTTCTCAGTTGCCGCAGCCGGCAATTGCCCAACCAGCTCGGCCGCGCTGGCACGACGGTTCTCCAGCACATCCGGACTCGCATACATCTGCGCCAACTCACTCAACCGTTTCGCGTCGGCCTCCAGCGTCGGATAACTCCCCGGATTGACTGCGCTCATCAGTTTTGTGTGAAGCGGCTTGAGCGTCTTTTCATAACCGTCCAGCCGCGCCAACGATTTCTTGAGCGCATCCGATGTGCTCTGCACACCCTGTCCATCGGCCGGCAGTGTCGCGAGTCGACCGGCTCCATTCGCGCCCCGCGCCCGCGCGTCGGCAATCGTGTTCATCGCACCATCCACCATCCGATAGTCGATCGCGCCCGGATCCTTCGCCGCCTCCACCTGCTTGATCACCTCCGCCACGGCGTCGGCCCGCCCGTCCACCTCGCGCAGATTGAACGCCGCGTCCTTCAGTTGTCCCTCCTGCCGATAGTCCAGCTTCACGCCCGCGTTCGCCGGCGCCGGCTCATCGCCACCACCCAGCTTCGCTTCCAATTCCGCGATCTTCGCCGCCGCAGCGTCCAGCCGCTTCTTCACCGGCGCAACATCCGGATGATCCGCCGGCAACTTTGCCATTAGCGGCTGAAGCTGCGACACCAGCGACTGCGGCTGTCCCAGCCGCGACTCCGCAAGCCGCAACTGCGAGGCGGTGGGCGTCGCCCCCGTTCCCAATGCCTGCTCAACGAGCGGAATTCCCGTCTCCGCTCGCTTCAGGTTCAAATCAATCTGAGCCAGCGTGTTCGCCTGCTGCCGAGTCAGGTCTGCGGCCAGCAACGTTCCTGCGGAACAAAAGACAACCGCAATCGCGGCAATCCAAGCCCGCAAAACCGGAGTCACATCCACGATATCGCAACGTTTCATCCATCCTCCCGACATAGAAATGTAATCTTGCGTGGAAATCGTAAGCATACACGCCCAATAAACCAAGAAGAAAACAGCGCCCCCTTTGACCGTTACATCCCTCCCATTCGGAGCAGCACGCATTAAGTGCGCCCGCATCGACTCCGATACGACACCCAGCGGCCTCATCGCGGAAATTCTCGTCAACTTCCGAGCCGCTCACGGTCACGTCCAATATTTGTTTGCCATCTGGGAGTACGGATGAAATCACACAAGAATCGCCGGTCGAATCAGGCTCGCACCACACGCATGCTGATCGAATCCTTCGAGCCCCGGCTTCTCCTGTCGACGTCCGCCCCGTTCAGCGATCTCGCCACGTTCGTCCGCGCCGTCAAAACCGCAACCGTCGTCCGCACTCCCAACACCCCCACACCCGCCACCTGGACCGGCGCTGCCCATGATCTCAACTGGTCCACCGCCGCCAACTGGCAGAACAACACCGTGCCCGCGCCAGGCCAGAATGTTGAACTTCCAGACGTGGGCAGCACGCAGAATATAGACGTCTCTGAGGACGTCACCGTCGGCAGCATCACGCTCGATGGACACTACTATCTCAACAACCACACCATCACCGTCAACGGCGACATCACCGTCGACACCACCGGCAGCGGCATCAACAGCCCGCTGATCATCACCCACGACACCACCGTCACCGTCGCCGGCTCCACCTACTTCAGCATCAACGCCACCTCCGACGGCGGCAACGATTTTGGCCTTACCAAGGAAGGCAGCGGCGTCCTCTACCTCTCCCCACCCACTTCCTCCTACACCGGCGCAACCCACCTCGCTCACGGAACATTGGGAACCTCCAGGCATGTTGATTCAACCGTGACCATCGATCCGGATGCAACCCTGGAACTCCGCGGAACCGTCGGCGGCGTCACCGGCAACGGCGGCACCCTCTCCCTGGGCGGAGGCAACAGCGTCTTCACCAGCACCGCCAACGGCGACCTCACTCTCCCAACCGGCTCAACTTTGCGCGATTTCATCGGCTTCGACGATGACGTAAACACCGAACAGGATTGCCAACTGATCGTGACCGGCTCCTCAATCAACATCACCGACGCAACACTCGACATCGGCGTCGCCAGCAATTTCACCCCGGAGGTTGGCCATTCCTTCACCTTGATCGCCAACCAGACCGGCGCACCCATCGTCGGTACCTTCGCCGGCCTCGCGGAAGGCGCGCAAACAGTCATCAACGGCGTCGGCTATCAGATCAGCTATCTCGGCGGCGAGTCAGGCCACGACGTCACCCTCACCATCGCCTCCCCCGCCGACATCTGGACTGGTGCAGGCGCCGACAACCTCTGGTCCAACCCCGACAACTGGCAGGGCGGCGCTGTACCGCTGAGCGACGACAACGTCCTCATCGACAACTCCGCCTCCGACACCCATGTGATCGACGTTGACGTTCCCGTCACCATCGGTTCAATGACGCTGCACGAGGCTTATCTCCACGGCGAAAGCATTACGCTTCAGGGCGATCTGTTCGATAACGGCCAATCCCTGGTCCTCGATCCCATCATCCTCACCCACGACACGACGATTCAAAGCTCCGAAGGCTTCCTCCTGCTCGGCGGTCAGATCAGCGACGGCGGCAATCATTTCGGCCTCACCATCGCCAATAACTCCGCCGTCATCATGGTGCCCTTTGAGATCAACGACGCCAACAACCCCGTGCTGGCCGGCGGAACAATTGACAACACCTACACCGGCGACACCAACGTCAGCGCCTCGATATTGCTCGTCGAAGGAAATCTCACATCCACCGTCCGCTTCGACACCGGCAGCACGTTCGTCACCAGCGGCGCAGTCGCCTCCCTGATCAACTCCGAATCCGATGCCACCAGTACCTTCGGCGCTGAAGCGTTCAACTTCATCAGCACTCCGCTGCCCGGCACGCTCATCGTCGATCAGAACCTGCTGTTCAGCGTCGGCACCGGCGTACAGTTCATTCTCGGCGGCACGGAAGCCGGCGACGGCACGACCGCCGATGCGTCCAGCCAGATCCACGTCCTCGCCGGCACGATCGAACTGGGCGGTGCCGACCTCTCCGGCAGCTTGTCCGACGGCTATGCCCCCGCCAACGGCGACATCATCACCATCATCAAGAACGATACCGGTACACCCGTCACCGGAACCTTCCAGGATCTCGCCGAAGGCGCAACCGTCACCATCGACAACCAGGCCTTCACCATCAGCTATGCCGGCGGCGAAAGCCACAACGACGTCACGCTCACTGCCGTCGCCCCCGCCACCAAACTCGTGATCGATCAGCAACCCACCGACACCGCCGCCGGCGACACCATCGAATCGATCACCGTCGAAATCGACGACGCCAACGGCAATCTATTCAGCAGCGATGCAGCAGTCACCCTCACCAGCGACGCAAGCGTCGACGGAACGCTCACCGTCAACGCCGTCGACGGCATCGCCACCTTCGACGATATTTCCATCACCGAAGCCGGCGACTACAGCCTCACCTTCACCGCCGACGATCTCACCTCCGCCACCAGCGACGATTTCTCTATCACCCCCGGCGCGCCCACCACGCTCGTCATCTCCCAGCCACCCACCGACTCCGCCCGAACCGGCGAAGCCATCGGCGACGTTGAAGTCGACGTCGAAGACGCCTTCGGCAACATCGTTACTGACGATGCATCCGACGTGACCATCAGCGCCGAATCCGATGGCAACCCCGCCGACGACGGCGTCCTCGCCGGAACCACCACCGTCACCGCCGAGAACGGCGTTGCCGTTTTCAGCGACCTCTCCATCACCCAGCCCGGCACTTACAGTCTCACCGCGGAAGATGGAGAACTGGACACCGCCACCACCGATGACCTGACCATCACGCCCGCCCCATTGCACACCTATAACGCGGTGGCTGGAAAGAAGTTTTCGCCCATCACGATCGACGCGCTCGAAGCCTTCCCCGACGCCGACCCCGCGCCCAAAACGCTGAGCATTCTCATCGAAAACGAATCCGGCAAATCCGTGCTCGCCAAAAACGTTTCGGTGAAGCACAACAAGGCCGTCCTCCGCGATCTCAGCTTCAACAAGGCCGGCACTTACACCATGACCGTAACCGCCCCCGACAACACCGCCATCACCAACGAAATCATCATCACCCCGGCCGCTCCCGCCAAGCTAACGTTCGTCACCCAGCCCGCCTTCACCTCCGGCCACACGAGCGTCTCCGTCGCGGTGCAGGACAACTTCGGCAATCTCACCACCGCCGTCGACGGTGCGACCGTTACCCTCCGCCTCACCCCGCGCCCGGCCGTTGCCGTACATCCACAGCTCCGCGGCACCGTCACCGCCAAAGTCGTCAACGGCCTCGCCACCTTCTCCAACATCTCCATCAACCGCCCCGTCCGCGACCAGTTCATAGCCACCTCCGGCAAGCTCCGCCAGGCAAAGTCGAACGTCTTCAAAAACGCGACGTCCGTAAGCAGCGCCCGTCCCTGACACCACGCCCTGACACCACGCCCTCAACACCGCCTGTCACTTTGCACCCCGTGACTTTTGCCACGGGCTGCTGGCTTCTATTTCCCACCCACATAACTCTTCGCCTGCGTCTGGATCCACCCAAACCGCGGCTGCCACGTTCCGGCCGCGATCTTCCCGTAAACAGCCTTCGCCTCCTCAAACCGCTGCGCCTGTTGCAACAACTGCGCCCGGTCCCACAAAAGCTGTGCGTTAGTCGGCTCAATCTCATACGCCGTCACATACGCCCGATCCGCCAAGGCAAAATCACCCTCTCCCTTCAGCGTCTGTGCCAAACTCTGCCACGGCCCCGACTCATTGGGATGATCCGCCAGCGGCGTCGTCAAATAATCCCACGCCAGTTCCCCCATCCCGGCCCGCTGCAAAATCCGCGACGCAGCCTGACACGCCGCCGTCCCATCCGGATCCAGCGACCGCCACCGGTCCGCCGCCCGAATCACCTTCTGCACAAAATCCGCCGGCGCGTCCTTCTCCAACGTCGAGATCGCATTGGCCAGTTGCTCGTATCGCCCCAGCAACTCCCCATATTCCTGCCGCACCTCCTGAACGTTGATCACCGCCGGCAGATCGCCGTACTCCAACTCCACCGCCTGCTCCAGCGATGCGAGCGACCGCGCCAGCATCCCGCGATTCGCCGCCAGCGCCGCCGAGATCCGCCACAGCTCCGCCCGCCCCGCATACTCCTTCTCCGCCAGGATCGGCCGAAGCAATTCATCCGCCCGGGCATACTGCCCCGTGTTCGACAGATACTCCACCGCCGCCAGCGTCGCCACCACCTTCTGCTCCGCCGGCACATCATGCAGCCCCAGGCTGAACAACTCCTCCGCCAGCGGCTGATCTCCAAGCTGATAGCACTGCCACGCCAGGTAAATCCCGGCCCGTCGTCCATGCGCCGCCATCAATTTCGCCGAAGCATCGCGCATCAGCGTCATCCATCCCTCCGCCCCAGTAGTTCCGCCGCTGATCGCATTCTTGAAATCCCCGTCAATCCGCGGCATCGCCCCGCCCGCAAGCGCCCTGGCATAGAGCGACTCAAACATTTCATACGCCTGCGCCGGCTTCGAAGCCCGCAAGAGTGCCCGAGCATGCTCATACCGCGCCGCATACCCCAGCCCCGATTCGTCCTCAAACCGCTCCATCGCGTTGGCCAGATCACCATAAAACGCCGCGTCCCCGCTAAAATTCATCACCGCCGACAACAGCGCCCACGCCATCTCGGCATCGCCGCAGCTCTTCACGAACCCGAGCGACTTCTTCCGCATCTGCGCCAGTTGGTCGCCCGAAGCCGCATTCGCCTTGCCATTGCACCAGTTCAAAAAGAGCGCCCGAAACTGCGAAAGCCGCCCCACAAACCCATCGCCACCCGCCTCCTCCACCACTACATTCTGCCCGCCGCGCACAATCTGCAGTTGATGCACGATATAACCCGCCAGCGCCGAATCCTTATGGTCGGCCACCGGATCAAACCCCACCTTCACATTCCCAACCTGCTGGGTTGCCGTTAAATCCCAATACACCCCCGACGCCAGCATCAGCGTATAAAACCCAATCCGCCGATCCCCCTTGCTGAAATACCGCGTCGCAACCAGGTTCTGCAACTCCATCTGCCCCTGCTGCAGTCCCGCGCTCACGAGTGCCAACGCCGACTCCTCACTGATCGTCTGATAGTCCACCGCCCCATTCCCCAGCTTCCGAATCTCATATTCCCGCGTCCGCTGCGGCATCGGAATAACCACCAGTTGCGTCATGTCTGGAGCAAGCACCGGCTCGATCGAATTCTTCAACTTATAATCGGTGCGCGAAGCTACCTTCCCCTCCGCATCCAGCCACGCCACTTCGCCGCTGCTCGACAACTTTTGCCGCGCAACCACCTTCCCAGACGGCATCTCCACCCAGCTGCGTTCAACGATATCGCCATCGCTGAAAACCAACCGCATCTGAACATACGCAAGCGGCTTCCCCTTCTCGTCCTTGCCGCGATTCGCCGCAGTCGGCGTGATGCCAACCGTCTTCGAATCAATCAAAGTAATATCCGCGCCGCGCGCCAAATCATCGGCCGGCTCCACACTCCACGGAACAAGCTCGGCCTCCGCCGATCGGTGAAACCGGCTCATCACCCGCCGCGACCCAACACCCAGATCCGGATACAGATGCAACAGCGTCCGCCCATCGCACACCACATGCTCCTGCAACCCGTCGCCAATCGTCCGTGCATACGCGTACCGCCCGTCCCCGTCGAACTGAACCGTGAAGTCGCCTGGAGCTGTTCCACCGCGATGAATCTCAACCGATCGCCATCCCGCCTTCCGCGCCGCATCAATCAACGCCCGCGCCCCCGCGTCAACGCTCCCCGCCGCCTGCGATCCATCCGCCACCCCCTCGGCCTCCACCACCGCCCGCACATCAGCGCCGCTCACATTCATCCCCGGCGCAAACTGCAGCAAATCCGAAAAGAACCGCGAATCATTGCTGTACGAAGGCCTCTGATAAACCAGATTGCTCCCGCCGAAATACATCGCATCGTCCGATCGGTGTCTCCGATCAGAAACACGCCCCGCCCCCGGCATGCGCCAGCGCCGCCCCAAACCCATCCACCCTTCCAACATGGTCTTCGTGCCGTCCGAAGAGACATCGAATCCCTCCAGCCCGCTCGGCAAATCGAACAGGGTTCCCTGCCTGTAGAGTCGAGAAAAATCCGTCTCTTGATCCCAACCCAACTGCTTCGACAACGAATCCGAGGCGGCCTTCTTCTTCGCCTCGAACCGATCGCCGGAAGTCGTCCGCAAAGAAGACCTGAGCGAGCGCACCGGAATATCCCCCCGAACATTCCCCCGTTCGCCGAAGCTCGACGACCGATAGAATGCCCCGAGACCGTTCGTCCCGTCGTTGAATGACCAGTTGTTCGACCGCCCCCAGCCGCGCGTCGTCGTCCCGTAAGAATCTTCGAAATTCAACCCACCCATCAAATGATCCACCACCAACGTCCTGGCATCGCCAATACCATCCATCTCGAAGTCATACGACGTCACGCGAAGACGATCCAAACCCTGCAGAAACTGCCCCGAACCCGCTCGATCCTGCAACAACTGCCCCGCCACCACCACCGTCTGCCCACCGTATGAATTGTACTCCCCAGGCCAAACCACCAGCCGCACCGGCACCCGCACCATCACCGTCTGCAGGCACTGCTCCGCCGACATCTTGCTCCGCAAATCACTCGGTGCAGTAGTCGTCCCCACCGGCAGCGGATGCGCCGGATCAGGCTCCACCACCACCCCAATCTTCTGCGGGCACGCATACATCGCCCAATGATCCTTCCGCCCGCGATCCACGTGATACTGCTCATACATCTGCTCGTTCTCCAGCACCAGCAGCGAAGTAAACGGCGACATCACATACATCGTCTTGCTCAACTCAATCACCTTCGCCTTGTTCTTCTCCGCGCTCTCCGCCAACAGCCGCTCAATCTCCAGTTTCGCCCACGTCCGCGGCAGATACCCCGCCCCTTCCGCCACATCCTTCACCCCAATCACCTGCCGCCACGGCCTTCCATCCAGCGTCCCCGTAATCGTCAAACTCCCCGGCCGCTCCACGCCCCCCTCCATCCGCTCCACCGCGCACAATTCCTCTCCCTCCGCCAGCGCATCCTCCATCGCCAGCACCGTCCTCTCCCGATCATCCACCACCTTCACATCCATCAACCGCGGCGTATTCAGCGTCGCCAGCAGATCAAACGCCCGCCACTTCACATCCTCATCCGGGTTGATCTGCGTGAAAAAGCCGCCGCTCCGCGCCGCCGCCGATTTCATGAAATCCCGCGACCACTTCTTCCCCACCCCGATTCCGACAAACTTCGTGCCGGCCGGGATCGACTTCGCCAGCACATCCCCGCGCAGCTCTCCCATCGTCGCCGTCCCGCTCCCCACATGCAGCAAATACGGATTGCGCGATCCCTTCAACAGTCCCTCCGCCGCCCCGATCGCCTTCCCCAGATCCAGCGCACCCACCAGGTGCGTCTTCTCCAGCTCCGCCATCGCCGCCTTGATATTCTCCGCACTCGCCGGCCGCGCTTCGCACAAAGTCTGCGTCCGCGTCCCCGCCGTCAAAATCGCAAACGTATCCTCATGCTCCGCGTTCTCCAAAATCGTCCGCACCACATCCACCTGCACCCGCGCCAGCAACGGGTCCCGGCTTCCCGCCGACTCAAACAAAATCACCCAGTCGCGCCGCTGCCGCTGCGCCGACCCATGAATCTCCGGCCGATACCGCAACATCAAATACCGCGCCCCATCCTGCGAAAACCCCGCAAAAGTCGCCCCTTCCGGCTGCGCCCTCGCTGGCTGTGCCGCTGCCGGATTCATATCCTGCAAACGCACCACCACATCCTTGTCCAGCTTCGTACGGCTCGCCGTCGCATTCAAAAACAAATCCCCATTCTCATGCCCCTGCGTCAGCTCATGCGATTCACACGACCACGGAAAAGCCCCGCCACCCTTCACCTCCGCATGAAATGCCCAGTCCCGCACCACACCCAGGTTATGCCCCGCCGGAAACCGGTACGTCATCGCCCCATAAAGATTCGCCAGCTTCTGCGTATAGCTCAGGATGATCCGCTTCTCCTGCCGAGGCTCCAGCGGAAACACCCGCATCTTAAACGTCGTCCCGTCCACCCACTCCAGCAGCGCCGGGTCCTTCTGCCGCGTCACGATCGATTCATACACCGTCTTCGCATAATCCCGCTCGGCCATCCCGCCCTCCATCAGATTCCCATCCACATACATCGCCAGCCGCGACAGCGAAGCATCCGCCGGCAGCGGGAAATAAAACGTCCCCTCCATGCGCCGATTATCGTGATTGAAGTAAGTCTGATCGATCGTCGTCCGCGCAAACCCGTCCTGGATGTAAACATCCACCCGATAGTTCCGCAGGCTCAGCCGAGCCTCCTGACCAAACGGGTCGATCGCCACAAGTGCCCCCCCCGCATAATCACTCGCCGGCACCAGCGGCGTCTCCGATGCCGCCACAAGCTCGCGCATCCATTCCAAAACATGCGAAGCCCGCGGCGCGGCCGACACCTCATCCTTCTTATCCGCCAGCAACTGCTGCCCCGCGTCGATCGGCTTCTCCACCACGCCCACCTTCACCTTACACTGCACCACCACCACCCCCGTCCCCGCCGCCTCCATATGCACATCAAACTTCGTCCCAAGCGCCCGCACCTCACGCCCCGGCGTCGTCACCACAAACGTAGCCCCGTCATCCGCCGCAAAAGACCCCGCCCGCGGCGAAACCTCCACAAACACCTCCCCCGCACTCAACGCCAGGTGCCGCTCCGCCGTCACCTTCACCGTCGTATCGTGATTCAGATAAACCACCGACCCGTCCGCCAGCATCACCCGCCGTCGCTCGCCCCCCTTCGTCTGCACCGTATCCCCAACCTTCACCGCCTCCGCCGCCACCGCCGGACCGGCCGGCCGCGCCATCAACCCCGCAAACATCACCGCCCCAACCCGCTTCGGCTGAGCCTCACTGCCCCGCGTCGCCGGCCCACCATCCGCCCGATAAGCCTTCCCATCAATCCAAACCACATCCCCGTTCTGCCGATACCCCTTCCCATCCCGATGCGAAAGCGCAACCACCCCCGCAACGCCAAACCCAATCAGCAACACCGCCGCCGCCGCCAGCATCGCCAGGCGCGCACCCCCATTGTTCCACCAGCTCACCGATTGAGTCGGCGACTTCGCCGCCTCCGCCATCAACCGCTCCCGCACCCGCTCCGCAAACCCCGCCGTCGGCTGCTCCGGCCGATAGCTCGACGCCACCAGCCGACCAACATTCGCGTCACCCACGCCCG
>JBBRHH010000122.1:0-12521 GCA_038222915.1 Tepidisphaerales bacterium | reverse complement strand
AGCGAGAACGGCGCGGCCGCAAGATGAAACGTGATATAGGTGAACGTTGCCACGAGCGCAAACAACGCGCTGGTGCCGATCAAGAATGTCGCGAGCAGGCCGCGATCAAAGAGATGGCGAGACATGTCGCGGACGGCATCGACGATAATAACTTTTCGACGTGAAGTGGTTCGTTCCACAGGCAACCAGCGCCAGACGGCCGCCGAGCCAATCGAGTTTAAGACTCCAAGCACGATGAATGTTGCCTGCCATCCCCAATGTGCGGCAACCATGCCGCTCAGACAGCGCCCCGTCACACCACCGAGCACATTGCCCGCCACGTAGGCAGCCATCACCGTAGGCGCGCCGCCACTGGCCCATTCCTCACTCACATAAGCCATCGTCACCGCGATGATCCCCGGCATGAACAGACCTTGAATGAACCGCCACGCGCTGATCTCGCCGAGTGTGTGCGAAAGCGCTGTCAGGACGATTGGGACGGTGAGCAGCGCCACCGATACGGTCATGATCCGCTTGCGGCCAAATCGCTCCGACATCAAACCCACAAATGGTGCAGCGACCGCGATTGCGATGGTCGTGGACGTCACGGTCAGACTGACGCTGAATTTGCTGGCATGAAAGATGTCTTGAAAAAGCGGCAGGAGGGACTGGGTTGCATACACATTCAGAAAGACGCAGAACCCGGTCAAAGTGATCATCAGCACACGCAGGTCCAGAAGCGACGTCGACGGCGCAACGACCGGCCGGCGCAGCATCTCAACATGAGGCGTGCCCTCTGCTCGACTGGGTCTATAGATTCTGATGCCCAACCTTGAGTTGGGACGCTGCTTGATTGCTTGTCGTTCCTGTGCGGATACCGCCACGGCCGTCGTCCTTCCCGGTGGTCATCACCGATGTTGCTCAATCATTCGATCCTTTTTACCTTCAGTCCAATACATGAATGTGCTGGATTAATACCGATATGGTATTAATAGATTCATGGAGCTCAGGCATCTCAGGTACTTTGTGGCCGTAGCCGAGGAACTGCACTTCGGACGCGCCGCACAGCGGCTGCGGATGGCGCAACCACCGCTGAGCCGGCAGATCCGGCAGCTCGAGCGGGATGTGGGGCTGCTGCTCCTTGAACGGACCAAGCGGCATGTGGCTCTTACCCCGGCAGGACGCGTGCTCCTTGATGACGCAAGGCGGCTGCTTGCCCAGGCGGAAGAGGCGATCAGTGACGCTCGCCGAGCCGCGCGCGGGGAAACAGGTCGGCTATCGGTCGGCTTTGTCGGCTCGGCTACGTATGACCTTTTGCCACAGGTGCTCCGGGTGTTTCATCGGCGATTTCCAAAGGTCGAACTGCTCCTGCACGAGTGGAGCAGTTCCGTGCAACAGCAGGCGATTGTTGAAGGCCGATTGCACATCGGATTTGTCAGGCCGGCTGTGCTGGATGATGCGATCGAAGCCCGCGTCATGCAGCGTGAGCCAATGATGCTTGCGCTTCCAAAGGGGCATCGGCTGACGGCTGAAACCACCGTTTCTCTTGCCGCGCTTGCCCGCGAGCAATTCATCCTCTTCCCGCGCGAGCCGCGGCCGAGTTTTGCAGACCAGGTTATTGAATGGTGTGGGAAGGCTGGATTCATTCCACGCGTCGTTCAGGAGACGCAGGAACTTCAGACTGCGGTCAGCCTGGTGGCGGCGGATATCGGCATCACGCTGGTTCCCGCGTCGGTTCGAAACGTCCGCCGCGACAACGTCACGTTCAAGCCGCTGACCGATCCAGCTCCCATGACCGAGCTGACGGCGGTCTCGCGAAAGGGAGATCAATCTCCCGTGCTTGTAGCGTTCCTTGGAATCCTTGATGAAGTCGCGGGCAAAGGCTCTGCCCGAAAGGCCGCTGGTTCCCGATGAACCCGCAAGCCACTGTTGGGTCAATGTTGACTTAGCTTACAAGGCGCGGTTTGCTTGTTGAGCGTTGGAATTGTCCACGCCTGGAGGCGACTATGTTTGGATCATCAGCAGACGACCTTCGTTGGGGCAATGCACACGTTCATTTCCTGTCGCATTTGTCATCCATGCCGGGCTGGCACAGGCTGGTGCTCATTCTGGGATCGATCATGGCGGTGGGGGGCGGTGTCAGTCAGATCGCAACCAAGACCACGGGCATGTCAGACGCTCAACAGCAACAGCAGCAAACCCAGCAGTCCAAGTCTGTTGTGACCAATTCGAAAAGTCTGGTCGACAGCCCAACTGCCGAGCCCGCGCCGGCTGATCGTCAGCCTGTGGCGGAGGTCCCGCTCCTCGGGAAGGTTTCTCCACGCGCCATGCGGATCGGCATCAGCGTGCTGGCTGGTTTTCTGCTCGGTTGGCTGTTTCGCGCCTTCATTCGCACGGTGGCGTTTTTCGCAGTGGCGGCCGGCGGCATCCTGATGGCGCTCTCGTACTTTCGCGTCATCAATATCGATTTCTCCAGTGCCCGTGGCGAATATGCCACTGCCATGCACTGGCTCACGGATCAGGGAACGCGGATCAAGGACATCGTCATCGCCCATCTGCCGTCCACCGGCGGAGGCAGCCTCGGCGCATTCCTGGGCTTCCGCCGCAGGTGAGCCAGTGGAGCCCCCGTTTTGCAAATCGACAGTTGGTCATCAGCGTGGCATATAATTCTGCCCTGACATGACGAGCACCGACAGTGAACAACGATTCAAGGCCGTTTTCGACAACACGCAGGATGCGATTCTGCTTGCTGACGATGACGCCCGCTATGTGGATGTGAACGCCGCGGCCTGTGAGCTGACCGGCTATAGCCGTGATGAGCTGCTGCGCATGAGCGTGTTCGATTTGACTCCGGTTCCGCATCATTCCACAGGGACAGACCTATGGCGCGCGTTCATCGAGGCGGGACAACAGACCGGAGAATATCCAATTCGCCACAAGTCCGGGGCGATGGTTGTTGTGGAGTATCGCGCGGTCGCCAATATTCAGCCGGGCCTGCATCTCTCATCGCTGCGCGACATCAGTGATCGCCGGTCGGTTGAGGAGGCACTGCGTCTGAGCGAGTCTCGACTTCAACTTGCGTTGGACGTGGCCGAAATCGCAACATGGGACATCGATTTGATCCGTGGGACTGTCGAAGAGTCGGACCGGCTTATCGCCATTCTCGGCCTGCCGCCCGGCACACGGCACAAGACCCCAAACGAGTGGGGAAACTATCTTGATCCGAACGAGCGCGAACGCCTGGGTCGAATTTTTCGAGACGCGGTTGATGGAGGCGTGCAGTTCGCCGCCGAGCCTCGAATCGTCGGTGGTGACGGCGTCGAGCGTTGGATCGATGTTCGGGGAAGAGTAATTCGCAACGACGCGGGCGCCGCTGTTCGGGTGATCGGCATCTGTTCAGACATTACAAAGCGGCGCAAAGCCGAAGAGACTCTTCTACGCCAATCGCTCATTGTTGAGCATCTTTCCGACGGGATCATACTGACTGATCCTGCTGGGACGATCATCGATTGGAATCCGATCTGCGAGCGCGTGCTGGGTTATTCAAAGGCGGAAGTACTGGGGAGACCCATCTCCTTCTTTCACACGCCGGAGAATGTTCCGCGGCAAATGAACGAGATCGGCGAGGCGCTGATGAAGCACGGGCGCTGGAGCGGGGAGGTAGAGTTTGTCCGCAAGGACGGGTCGGTCGGGATATCCGATGCGATTGTCTTCCCGCTGACGGATGCCAGCGGGCGACTGGTTGCGACAGCAAGCCTGAACCGCGATATCACCGACCGCAAGCGCGCCGAGGCCGCATTGGCGCGGCTTCTCCAGAGCGAGCAATCGCTGCGCGCCCAGGCCGAAAAAGCGAGCCACGCGAAAGACGATTTTCTGGCAATTCTCTCCCATGAGCTTCGCACGCCGCTTACACCCGTGCTTTTAACGGTGTCGCTTATGGAGACCCATCCTGATTTGCCTGCGAGCCTGCGCAGTGATATTGCCATGATCCGAAGAAATGTTGAGTTGGAGAGCCGGCTCATCAGCGACCTGCTCGATCTCACGCGAATCGCCAAGGGAAAGATGCAACTGGACATGCAGGAGGTGGACCTGCACCTGTTGATTCGCGCGGCCGTCGATATTTGTCAGCGCGAGGCATCAGCCAATCTCGATGTCGAACTACATGCCACAAGTCATATGGTGTGGGGCGATAGCACCCGGCTTCAACAGATTTTCTGGAACCTCATCAACAACGCTCAGAAGTTTACGCCGGCCGACGGAAGGATCACCATCCGAACGTCGGATGCCTCCAATGGGCGCATCGTCGCCGAAGTAACTGACACCGGGCAAGGCATTAATGCAGACGTGCTGCCCAGGCTGTTCACGGCGTTTGAGCAGGGCGAGATCAGATCGGCCAGGCAGTTTGCGGGGCTTGGACTTGGTCTGGCAATCACCAGGAAGCTGGCCGAAGCCCACGGTGGAACCGTCAGTGCCCGTAGCGGCGGGCGGGAACAAGGCGCAACCTTCGTTATCGATCTTCCGGTTATCGCCGGACCTCCCAGATCTGCTCCATCGCAATCCACAAATGTGACGATTGGATTGAATCAGCCGTTGAGCATTCTTGTGGTCGAGGACCATGATGCAACCTGCGAAATGCTCGCCCGACTCCTGCGGCAGGCGGGCCATCGGGTCACAACGGCCAAGACGCTTGCCTCCGCGCTGGCCGTGACACAACAGGATACCTTTGATCTGCTTTTAAGCGACCTGGGGCTTCCGGACGGCAGCGGCCTTGACTTGATGCGACAGCGCCGCGAACAGTTCACCCATCGAAGCATTGCGCTAACGGGATACGGGATGGAAGAAGACGTACGAAGTTCAAAAGCAGCGGGATTTACCGCACATCTCACCAAACCCATTGACCTTCAAAAGCTTGAGGCGGCGATCGGGGATGTGGTCGCGCGCCTTCAATAGTCAGAAATAGACCCATCGCGCAATCGCTGGCTTGGCCATTTGTAGGGGCTTTGTGGATGTTCCGATACCGCCTTTAGCTTCGCCTCATCCACTTCGACTCCCAACCCGGGACCTTGCGGCAGTGAAGCATTCCCGTTCTTGTCCACCTCCCAGTTCTTGTGCAGAGATCCTCCAAGGTCATTCGAATAGAACTCGTGAATAAGGAAGTTGGGGACAGCGGCAGTCGCGTGAAAGCTCGCGGACTGGCCTAGGACTGTCAGAATCGAGTGCGGTGCGATTGGAACATTGTACGCCTCGGCAAGGGCCGCCATCTTTCGGAGTTGGGTGATGCCGCCGCCGTGGCCGCAGTCAGGTTGGAGGATGTCAATGCAGTCGTTCTGAAGGTAACCAATCACATCCCAGATGCCCCGGTCTCGTTCGCCGGTAGCGATCGGGACTTTTACCTGTTGCTTGATTCTCTTGAAGACTTCGATGTTTCCCGGAACGGCCGGCTCTTCAATCCAGAGGACGTCATACGGTTCAATGGCATTGGCAAACTGAATGAGGAGCGGTGGCGGCAGGCAGCAATGCGCGTCAAACATAACGGACCCGTCCGGCCCAACCTTCTGGCGTGCATCCTTCACCCGCTCGATGAGTCCCTGGATCTCGCTGGGATCGCCGGAGAATTCCTTGGGACCGCCGGCCGCCACCTTCAGCGCTTTTGACGTCGGATAGACTCGGATCCGATCACGCACCGGCCCACCCAGCAGCCGATAGACGGGCACGCCGTGTAGTTTTCCGGCGATGTCCCACAAAGCCATATCGATGCCGGAAATGGTATGGACCATAAACGCGCCGCCGCGAAAATCGCGGTGGGCGCGATAGAGTTTCTGCCAGAGATATTCGATGCGGGTGGGATTCTCGCCGTCGAGGAGATCGAAAATGGATTCAACGAGTGCAACGGCCACCTTCGGCGGCAACTGGGAAATTTCGCCCCAGCCAACGACGCCCTGATTCGTTTCCATCTTGATGATGGTTTTGGAACCCACCGGAATGGGTGTGAGGGATTTGATACGGATGGCGCTGGCGTGGTCTTCGATGCCTAAAGGGGCGGATTTGTCGATGCCTTCCATGTTGAAGGTACACCAGCCGATGAACGGAGTTGAGCGGCGGAAAGGACAGATAACGTGGCTCCTCCGGCCTCGCGAGGAGGGCGCGGAGATTACGCGCTTGCGTGTGAACCATCGAAGTCGCGCGGTTTCGCCCGGTTAAATACAATGCCGGCGATGTTCGCGCCCACCGAACGCAAGTGGCGCAGCGACCGCTGCACAAGATGCCGATGCTGGCCGCGAGCCACGGCCAGAATCACTCCGTCGACTTCGGAAGCGACGACTGACGCTTCGAGACTCCCAAGGATCGGTCCGCTGTCGACTATGACAATGTCGTACGACTTGCGTGCTTCTGCGATCAAATGGCGCACCGAACTCGGCGAGCATAGGCATGCGTCGAAGGCTTCAGTGTTTCCGACTGGCAGAAGCGACAGGTTCTCCGTTTGGGTCTTGATGATATTTCCGAGGACACTGCCGCTCAGCAAAACCTCCACAATGCCGGTTGAGGGACTCGCTTTTAATCGGTGGGTCAGGCCTTGGCCAGCCATATCGAAATCGACGACAAGAGTGCGCGAACCGGCGGCCGCGAACGACAGGCCCAGCGCCATGGTGAGGCTCGTTTTTCCGTCACCGGCTGTCGAACTGGTAATCATGTAGACGCTTCGTGAGCCGTTCTGGCCACCCAATTGAAGCATGGCGCGAATCTGGTGAATGCAGTGGGCCGCGACGGCAGCTTGTTCCGGATCATCCAGATGTTCCGGCAGAGTGGGCAGAATTCCGAGCAACGGCGCATTGGCGGCTTCCTCCTCACCCTCGTCGAAGACCTGATATCGACGGCCCGCGAGGGAGAATAGGAGAGTGCCGACCAATGGGAGCATCGCTCCGACCAATGCCCCCAGCGCGCCCATTTCCGTGCGGCCATCCTTAAACGGCGAAATGGCTGTGTTGCCGCTGTTTTCCACGCTCAGACGGCTCCCAAGTTTGCCTTCCGCGTTCACCTGCCTGGTCTGGGCGTTGGTTTCTTCGTCGGCGTAGACGCTTTGATAGGCGTTGATGACGGCGTTCACCGCGGCGGCGGCTGCGTTGGGATCGGGGTCCATGAATGAAATGCGAAGCAGCTCTGTCCGAAGCGGGTGCTCGACAGTCAACTGATCGGCGAACTTCTCGACCAGCGCCGGATCGTTGCCGCGGCCGGTGGCTTTCCACACCGGATGATCCATTGCGTTTTCTAGCACGCGATGGCTCTTGATTACCTTTTCCTGTGCGGTCAAAAACTTCTCAAGGATGCTCTTTCGTTCGTTGAGATCGTTCCTTCCGAGAATCGCGGGGAACTCTGAAGCGATGCGAATCATTCCTTCGCTCTTGTACAGTGGAACCTGGCTGTGGAATCCGATGATCCCTCCGGTCACCGCGCCGACGACCGCCAGGGCACTTGCCAGGCGGTAGCGGCCGCGAAGAGCCCGATGAAGCTCAAATCGCCAGCTCCGCACGCTGGTCGCCGATTCAGATTGATGGATTCGATTGCTCACGATTAGTCGTTTGTGTCAGGAACAGGCCAACAGCGCATGCGGCCATGATTGTTGTGCTACCAATCCAACGTTGTGCCAGCACGGGTTGGTGAGCCAGAATCGCGAGTCCCACTTCAAGAATCGCCGGCACGACGATAACCGCGTTAATCAGCGTCAGCCAGAATTGAAGTCGCGTTCTACTCGCGGAAATCAACAACGCAAGGATCAAACCGGCCGGCAATAAAGCGCACGCCCGAAAGACCAGGTATGGCGCATGCTGGATCGATTCCTCCAGCGGCATTTCCCGATCACCGGGAGGCCGGATGCGCCAGAACATTGCCATGTCGGGTGTAATGTACAGGCCGCTTTGCCGTGAGATGGAGTCGACCCACACACGCACCTGGCGGCCGTCAGAAGTCAGGACGATTCGGTGCAACTTGTTATCAGAGAACACGCGCGGCACGACAAATTCCGGGCGGCTTCCACCCTCAGTCAATGGTGTTCGAATCCGCACAAACAGGTTTTCCCCGTCCTGGCCAAGCATCAGGTTGCGATCATGGATGCTCTTTGAAAACGAGACGATCCTGCAAAGTCCAGTTTGCCGGGTGTCCGAAGTCGCGACAGCCAGCACAACGGTGAACGCCGAAGACTTGTTCGCGGCAATAGCTAAGTTTTGTGCGGGTGTATCGCTTTCGCGCCAAGCGGAGGCCGAGAATAGTGTTGAAGATGCGCTGTCCGTTGTTCCGCCAGAACCCCTAAGGATGAGGGCAGGCAAGTGGCCCAATTCATCGGTCCAGTTGTGCACGTTGTATTCCGAGGCGAGTTGGCTGGGCATCACGTCCGTGATCGTCGCACCTTCAAAAAGCTTCTGCACCGATTCTTCAGATATCAATCGGGAAACGATGGAAAGCTCGGTGACCTTTCCCTGCCATGGCCGATCGCCAGTGTGTTCATTGCCCACCACGAGCCAGAACGTTTCGTCCCAGCCCGAAATTCGTAGGAGCCGGGCGCTATGCCACAGCACTCCTGCAATCGTCAGCGCGTACAACAGCAATCCCAGGAATAACGCGCGGCGGGAAATGATTCCGCGCTTCGTCTGAATCACCCATGCCAGTACACATCCAAGCCGATTGCCGATTCGGCGCTGTAGGGCAAACCCTGCCAGGGCACCGAGTGTATTTGCGATGATGTCAGAGATCGCCGGGTCGCGGCCTGGCAGGAACACTTGCAACGTTTCGACGAGTGCCGATAAAAAACCGCATCCGATAACCGTTGCGAGAGCAGCGCGCCCAAGGCGCAGGTGCATCAGGACGCCGCAGAGTCCAAAGCCCAGTGGCAGGAACAGGAGCACGTTGCCGAAGAAATCCCGAAGGCCGCCGTTCGAAATCAGCTTCAGATCGAATGCCCTGACGATCTCAGAGAGTGAATGTGCCCGCGACCAAACCAGGGTGAACGGATGCAGTGTGCAATAGAGGATCGCCGCCAGTGCCAGAACAAAAGTGGCTCTGCCGACGAGAAATTCGCCCAGCGAAGTCTGAGGTTGTCGTGACAAGAGCCGCTTTCATCGGACCGACGGCGATCAGCCCGGAATTTGTCGTAAAGACCTTGCTACGTTCATCGACCAGACGGCTGGAGTAGTTTGCGAATATTTGTGCTGCGGTGCAGAGTTGGAACACCCAGTTCATTGCATTTTTCTGACACGCCAACGCATGATTAATTCATCGACGGGTCGTCAGGCAGGTCTTTGGGATCGAGCCATCGGCCCATGGTGACTTCGCGAATCACGCGCGTCCACTGGTCTTCATCACCCTCAAAGACGCGGGTGGGGGTGGCCGGGGCGAGGAGCCAGGAGGTGGACTCGAGTTCATTTTCTAACTGGCCGGAGCCCCAGCCGGCGTAGCCGACGAAGAACTTGGTGGCGATGTGGCTGTTCCTGAGGAGCCACTCGATTTGCTCGCGCTCGGTGGTGAAGTAGAGGCCGGGGACGATCTCAGTTTGGCCGGCCGTGTCGTGGTTGTGAACGACCATGAGTGGGCCTTCGCACGGGCCGCCCTGATGCATCGAGCCTTCGACGGCGCAGTCTTCGGTGTCGAGCACCTGTTCGCATGCTTCCTTGACCGAGAGCGAGAGGGGCCGGTTGAGAACCAGGCCCAGTGCTCCTTCCTCGCCGTGCTGGACGATCAGCACGAGGCTCCGGCTGAAGTTCGGATCGAGCAGTTGCGGCGTCGCGATCAGAAGCTGGCCCTGCAAGCTCTTCATCATCCCACCATAGTCCGGCCTGCGCCGATTAGTAAAGCAGTACAATTCGATCCTACAGGCGACGCATGTGAAATCCACCATCAACGTTGATGACCTCGCCGGTGCTGAATGGGAAAGCTCCGGTTGCGATGGCGACGACGGCCCTCGCGACGTCGGACGGCTGTCCCCAACGCTGGATTGGGGTCAGGTGTTCGTCGAAGATCAGTTTGTCATATTTCTCCTTGACCGGGCCGGTCATGTCGGTCTCAATAATGCCGGGCCGAACTTCATAGACGTTGATGCCGTGGTCGGCGAGTCGAGCAGCGAATAGCTTGGTCATCATCGCGAGGCCGGCCTTGGCGATGCAGTAATCGCCGCGATTTGTGCTGGCGGCGTAGGCGCTGACGGAGCTAATACTGACGATTTTGGCGGCCGTGGTTTTGTGCTCGATCATTCTCTTGGCGACCATCTGGGTCAGGAAGAACGGCGCTTTCAGGTTGATGTTGATGAGGCGGTCGAAGGATGCTTCGCCGGCTTCCAGCAGATCGGCGCGTTGTTCCGGCGCGACGCCCGCGTTGTTGACGAGCAGGTCGATCTGCCCGAGCCGGTCGATTGTCTGGTCGACCAATTCCTTGCGATCCGCCGCGATCGAGATGTCGGCTTGAACGATGAGCGCCTTGCGCCCGAGCGATTTAATCGCGTTCCCTGCTTCTTCAGCGGCCGCGCCGTTCCGGGCAAAATTGATTACCACGTCGAAGCCTGCTTGCGCAAGCCCCAGGGCGATGGCGCGGCCTATTCCTCGCGAAGATCCGGTGACAATGGCCGTCGGCATGGCCAAAATTCTATCAAAAGACTGGCGATGTGCGCTGCGGGGCCTGGCTCCAGATTCTGATTGACCGTTCGGGCGGGCGTCGATAACATAAAGTCCGCTGGCGATTGCGTTTGCGCGGACGGAAACGCCGGATTTACATTTCTTCACCTGGAGTGGGTCATGCACCGATTTGTGTTGCTCGCAACCTTTGCTTTTGTGATGTCGCTCGCGATTGTGGCGCGTGGGGATGAGGCGGATGCACGGAAGTATCTCGATCAGGCCAAGGCGGCGGTGGCGGACAAGAACGTGACGGGCGGCGAGTCCAATCTGAAGCTCGCGGAAGCTGAGTTGGATGGAGTAGATGCTGCGAAGAAGGCGCCGATCATTGCGGAGATTGCGGCGCTGCGCAAGAGCATGGGCAGTGCGCAGGCCGACGCGATGAAGGAGACGACCAACAAGGACATCACTTCACGGCTGGAGAACATCAAGCGCGGGATTGAGGCCAACCTTCCCGAGACGGATGACTTGAAGGATGTGAGCGATTTCCTTGCAAAGGACGAAGTGAAGGCGGCCATCGGGCCGGATGATCTTGCGAAGTACAACAAGCAGATTGCCACCTTCACGAAGGTGAACAAAGCGCAGCTCGCCGAGAAAACGATCGCGGCTCTGAAGACGAATGTGGATGACCTGGAGAAGAAACTTCCGGAGATCATCAAGAATCTGCAGAGTGATACTCCCGGCGATCGCACCAGCGCGGCCGAGGACTTTGAGCGGCAGGCGCAGAAAATCACCGGGCTAGCCGATGCGCTTCCGGCCGACAGCAAGGCGGGGGCGGAGCAGTTGGTGCGGTTCAAGGCGATGTCGGACAAGTTCAACGTGGTGTTTGGCAAGAGCATGGCCGCGGAGGTGTTTACGCGGCAGAGCGAATACTGGAACCGGGACAAGGCCGACGCGGACGGATGGGAGAAGGAGACCGAACCGCCGACGCTGGACCTGATCACACATAAATCGTCGGAGGCAACTTCGCTGCTGAATGCACCCAGGAGCGCGGCCCTGATCGCGAAGGCCAACTCCTGGCTTGAGAACACCGCGAAGGATCCGGCCGTGAAGGCGTCGGCGACAGATCCGAAAGTGAAGGGATTGATTGATGACGTGCGCGCTCAGCGCGACACGGCCATGGCGAAGCTGGCGAAGTTTGCCGATGGCGTTCTGACCGAAGCGGAAAAGACGCCGCTGAAGCAGGACACGCGCGATCGGCTCAAGCGATTTGTCGAGGATGATCTGCGGCTGTCGCTGCCGGGATATCCGAAGATGGGCGAGCTGGTGGCGCGGGGACAGAAGCTTGTTGAGGCTTTCGACAAGCAGTCGGGCGGTATGGCGGCGGATCGGGAGAAGCTCTACAACGATCTGGTAAAGAGTGCGGCGGCGGCCTGGCCGGGCATGGCTGCGAAGATCAGCGCAACCGAAGGTTTTGATCCGACGGCCGCCGCTTCGAAAAAAGGCCAGACCATTCGACTCAAGGCTGTGCCGAATCGCATGGGCTGGGATTATTCCTCGAGCGAATTTCAGTTTGCCACGCGCATAAATGGCAACCCAGTTGCCGGACGATACGATCCCAGCGTTCTGGCGGCGGTGGAAGACATCAAGAAGCGCACCGGGAAGGACCTGCCCGAGGAAACCGACTACGACGTCATCGCGGTGGTCGAGGGGATGGGCAAAATCTCGCGCCGCGAACAACTTGAAAGCAAGGGAACGATCGAAGGGGTGAACGTCACGGCCAAAGGCGAAAGGTATGTCCCAATCGACGTGCCATTGCTGCGAATCATTGGCTTGCACGTTGGGCCGGTGGCGGTGGCCTCGGGCGTCGGCGCGGCCGATGCCAGTGGTGCGGTTACGCCTGTTGCTGCTTCGGGCGTCGTCGCTGGCGGAACTGCCGCCAGTGGTGGT
>JBBRHH010000121.1:0-12534 GCA_038222915.1 Tepidisphaerales bacterium | reverse complement strand
AGGCGGGTGCGGGTTGCGAGGCGCGCCGCAACGCGTTTGAGACGGGCCGAGAGGCGGGCCGGTGTATAGAGGCAAAAGCCGGCGGAGGAGACGGCGGGGTTGTCGAGCGGGATGAACCAGCGTGCGGCCTGGATGCTGGGGAGGACGGCGAAGCGGCGCACATAAGTGAAGCCGGCCTGGCGCAGCGCCGCGACATCGGGGCGGCCGGCGTTGATGACGACGGCGGCCTTGCAGTCGCGGAGTGCGAAGAGATCGGGGGCCTTGTTCCAGGAGACCATGACGCGGGGGCCGTCGCCGGGGCGCAGCAGATCGCTGAACCATGCGGGCGCGTTTTCGCAAACGTAGGCGGCATTGGACGGCAGCAGATAGCGCCAGGTCATGGCGGGCGGGACGGTGGATGCGCCGGGGGCGGCTACGGGGAGTTGTTCGGGCAGGCCGAGCCGGCGGGCAGTGCGCTGGGCCATGTGGGTGAGGATGGTTTCATTGACGTCGGCGATGACTTTTTCGACCGGTTGGGAGGCGTCGATGATCCGGCCGAACTTCATGGTGCTGACCAGCGCGTAGTAAGCAGCGCACTGGCGGGCGGTTTCCTCCGGCGGAACTTCTTTCTTCCGCTTCTGCACGACCTCCGCGGGGGCGTTGAGGAGGATGACCAGATCGGGTTTGGGCGAGAGCCACCAGACCATTTTGAGCAGCCACATTGGGCCGGCGTAGCGATAGCGTTTGGGGTCGACGATGGCGTCGACGAAGTATCGGTGATTGAGGACGAGGCCGGCGCGGGCGCGGGTTGGGTGCACGGTGAACATGTAGCCAACCGTGTAGAAAAAGAGCCACCAGGCGGCCTTGAGAAGCGATTGGAAGAAAGAGCGCGGCGGAAGTGCGTGGGGGCTGTCCTTGGGTTTGGTGCCCAGGAGTGACGGGGCGAAGGTCTGGTAGTCGGATTGGAGAAAGGCGGGGCTGATGTCGCGCTGGATGGCCTCGACGATGGTGGATTTGCCGACGCCGTCGGGGCCGAGGAAGACAACGTGGAGGCCGCAGGTGGGCTTGATCCAGCGCCGGGCGCGCTGGAAGGCGGCGGCGATTGAACGCATAAGCTGATGGATCGGATTTTGTCCGGCCGCCTGACCCATGACTTCACAGCGGAGGTCGGCCATATTCGTGTGGACGGCGCTCCAATCGCCACTGCTGGCGGCGGAACAAATGAGCTGAGTGTCCGCGGGATTGAGGAAGCGGGAGATTTCCTGCTGGCACTGGGCGGGGTCGAGGCGATAGAGCTCGCAGAGCCGTGCTTCGTGGTCAGGACGGAGAGTCGCCTTGGTCATGCGGTTGGCGAGAATGCACGCGAACTCGAGGTGGGGTTTGGGCACCCAGAATTCGTTGTGGCGCTGCTTGTTGTTGAAGATCGTGGCGGCGTCGTAAAAGCGCCGGTTGCGCAGCTCGTACGCAGTGCTTAGATGAAGCTGAAGGATGGGCGGGGAAACCTGGCCGGCGGTGGGGGCAAGGACAACGAAGGGGGAGCGATCATCGAGCCATTGAACGATTTCGACGCCGGTGTTTTGCTTCTGACTGTTGAGCAGGGTTGCGAGGGGTTTGCGCAGGACTTTGCGATCGACCATACAGTCGATGTCGGTGGGGATTGCCCTGGGAAAGTCCTGATAGCCGTGAAGAACCGAGTAGGAATATTTTGCCTTGTCGAGCGCGGCGAAGACGTTCATGAGTGCGGTGCTGCGCGCTGCGTTGTTGGATGGAACTTCGGCGGCGGCCGGAGCATGGCTGGCGTGGGTCGACTGTATGACTGAGGCCTCGGAAACGAATTGTCCGGCGACATCGGCGACACCTGATTTCTGGTAGGTGCGCCAGAAGAGGAGGGTCACCATCAAGGTGGTGATGATCATGCCAACCAGCGCGCCCTCGGTGTTGAAGAGGCGGATGCAGAGCCAGCCGATGGCGAGGGTGATGATGCCGCCGTAGACGGAGCCGGCGAAGATGTTGCGGGTGAGGCGCCGGGCGGTGAGGGCGGCGGCGAAGACCATCTGCATATAGCTGAGGAAGGCAAAAATGGCATAGAGAACCAGGACGCGGCTGGCTCCGGTGTAATCGGGGCCGTAAACAAAGCGCAAGACCGGTGTGGCAAAGACGGCCAGAAGAAGACAATAGCCGCCCATGATGGGGACGATGACGGAGACCACGGACCGAAGCTGTCGGCGCATGGCGGCGTCGCCGCTGTTGGCGAGGGACTTGGCAAACCAGATAGGCAAAACCGTGCCGAGGAAGAAGGAGATGGCGCGGGTCGGTCCAAAGAGGGTCTGGGCCGCCTTGAGCGAACCGGCAGCGTTGACGCCGAGGATGATGGCGGCGAGGTACAGATACATGGGGAGGGAGGAGCACCAGCCAAGGAGTTCCGCACCGGCGAGCCATTTGCCGAACCGCCAGTTTTCCATCAGGGCATCGGGGTCCTGGCGGCGGGCGAGACTGGCGCGAATCTGCCATGCGCCGATGAGTGCGGCAAGCGCTGACGTGATAGCGAGGGCATAAAGGGCACTGGGCCCGGTCAATGTGCCATACTTATAGAGTGCGAAGATGGCGACGGTCTGGCCGCCGTAGCTGATGACGTCGTTGAAGAAGGCGGCGGAATAACGGCCTTCGGTGTAGAGGACGCGGCGAACGAATTCCTGCAACTGCCATGCGATGATGGAGGGCACGAGGGCGACCAGCAGCGCGGTATAGCTCGCGTGGTGCATCCATGCGACGCCGGCGACGGCACCGGAGAGAATTCCTCCGATGAGGGCGAGATAGAGTTGTCCGAAGGCGGTGGTGGTGGTGTAGCGGCCATACGCTTTGCCACGCTTGGAAGAGCCCAGCACGTTGTGCGGCTGGGTGACGAGGGCGGATTGCAGGGCGTTGGCCAGCAACAACGCCGCATAGATCAGGTTGAACTTGCCGAATCCGCCTTCGCCCAGGCCCCTGGCGGTGAGGACCATGGTGACGAAGTTTGCGCCTGATATGAGGATCTGATCGCCAAGGGCCCAGGTGTTGCGGCCGAGGGCGCGCAATTTGGGTTCGGCTTTCTCCTGCTTCTCAACCTGCAATGTATTTACAGCAACGGACATGCTATTACGGGCAAGTTTGCCCGCTCTCCTTCAAAAAGAAAGCCCCCGGGACCGGCGCATGCCGTAAATCCCTACAGGGCGTTGGAGCCGGAGTGGCGGTCCTTCGGCAATTTCAGGATGTTTTGTGACGCGTGACCATTCTCTTCGCGGCCAACAGGATGAAGATCGTGTTGGTGACCAGGTAGCGTTTCCAAAGGCGTCCTGGTTCCTGGAAGAGACGGAATAGCCATTCGAGGCCGCGTCGCTGCATCCATGGCGGCGCCATCTTCTTGTTCCCGGCGTGAAAATCGAAGGCAGCACCCACACACATCTGTATCGCCTGAATCCGGTCACGGTTTTCGTTGGCGAAAATATCCTGGCGTGGGCAGCCGAGGCCGATAAAGACGAGCCCAGCGCCGCTGCCATTGATGCGTTCGATTGCGTCGGTCAATTCCTGTGGCGAGAGCTTGCGGAAAGGGGGCGATTCACATCCTGCGACGATCAATCCCGGACACAAGGTTTCGAGCTTTAGCTTTAATTGCTGCACCACTTCGGGCGTGCTGCCGTAGAGGTAGATGCTGATTCCTTCGAGGGCGGCGCGGCGGCAGAGGCGGATCATCAACTCCGGTCCATAGCAACGGTCGTCCAACTGGGTCGCATTGAAGCGATTCATCGCCCAGCGCACTGGTTGACCGTCGGGCGCGACGATGTCGAAGTTGTTGATATGGGCGCGATAAGCTGCGTCCGTCGCGGCAGTGACCAGACCATGCACGGGAAGATGCGTCACGATGGCGCTCACATGGTCGTGAGCTGCATCGATAATGAGATCTTCCGCCTTGGCGTAATCGGTGTCGCTGACTTTGACGCCGAACAGATCGTGCTTCGCGGGCCAATTCACCTTTCGCTGCGCCGGTTTTGGTTTGGCGCTGGAACGATGGGACGAGCGTGAAAACGCTGAGACTGGGGGCAGAGCAACCTGGCTCATTGTGCACCTCTACGCAACAGAACCGCGGGGAGTGTGGCAAAGAGGATGCGCAGATCGCTCAGGAGCGAGCGACGGCGCGCGTACTGCAAGTCCATGCGCATCCATTCGTCGAATGTCACGGAAGATCGGCCGGTGACCTGCCAGAAGCAGGTGATACCCGGCGCAACACTCAGCCGACGCTGATGCCACTGGTCGCACGCTTCGGACTCATCAACCGGAAGCGGGCGCGGGCCGACGAGGGACATGTCGCCAAATAGCACGTTGAACAACTGTGGCAATTCGTCGAGGCTCGTCTTGCGCAGGAAGCGGCCGATGGCCGTCGTGCGGGGATCGTTTTTGAGTTTGAAAGCGGGACCGTCCTGCTCGCTGATGGCGCGGAGACTCTTCTTTTGCGATTCAGCTTCCGGGATCATGGTGCGGAATTTATAGATGGTGAAGGGTCTTCCACCGAGGCCGGCGCGGCGCTGCTTGAACATGACCGGACCAGGCGACGAGAGCCTGATGGCGACGGCGGCGATGATCATCAGCGGGGAAAACAAAAGGATGCCCCAGGCGGCGCCGAGCACGTCGAGCGTACGCTTCCAGAACGGGGTGCGGCGGGCGAGCAACATGTGCAACTTTTTGTCGTCCATCTTGCTGCCGTGAAGTTCATCGAGGAATCCGTTGACCACTGCGGGTATCAGATCGGCCCTTTTCATGGCCGGCATCACCTTGGGCTCACTTTCGGAAGTGTCGGTGGCGCCAATTCGCATGATGGACTGATCTGAACCGCCGTGCGATCCATCGTTTTGATCGCTGTCGATCCAGCGCGAGGGATACGTATGAATGGCGCAAGCCGGCGAGAGGGACCGGTCGCGGGCACAGCCGGTCATATGCTGCGCAAAGCAGCGCGCCCCCAATGCCGATGTATCGGGAAGGATCGCGCATACGGTCTTGGTGTCGAACCAGCCGACAGCGTCGGTGGCCCGGGCGCGTACTGCGAGAAGTTTTGCGAGTCTCTGCATCGCCCGAGTCTTGCCCAGCTTATCGATGCTGAACAGAACGAGTGAGAACTCACCGCCGTTGCGATCGGCGCGGCCGCGCTCGTGGTCGAGCAGGGCGCGTGTCACAAGCGGCGCGTGAAGTCGATGCAACCCAAAACGTGCGACGGGACGAACCGGTCGCTGATTTGAACGGGTGATAGTCTGCATTTGTGCCCCTCCTTAGGGCGCAAAGCGCGGCTTCCAACTGACAACTTAATCAGGGGATAGAAGAGCTGACGACATGGCGCACCGCCACGAGCGGGACACCAGGTCGACCAACACATCTTCAGGACTGGCGAACTTGGCGCCGAGAAATGTGCATTTTCTCCCGACTCCGATCACCCGCGCGGCCTTGAGGCCGACAGGTGCGCCACTTCTATTCTCCCGATCCATTCTCAATCCGCGTTGCCATCTCCAAGGCAACGAGGACTGTTAATCATTACAATATCTTCATAATTCGGTCAAAGCGATTCGTTAATATAAATCTTCCAAAAAAGTAGAATCCTAGTTAACTGAGTTGACCGGCTTCGAGCGGAAGTCCGCGGCGTGACGCGGGTAATTGACGACGGCTGCCGGTATAGAGGCCGCCATTGTGCCAACTGCCACGGCGCGGGACATCGTTGATGACGACGCCGACGAGATGAGCGCCGGTGCTGGTCAGGGCGTCATAGGCCTGGCCGCTCTGGCGGCGATCGCCCTTGCGTGCGCGGATGACCAGGATGGTTGCGTCGCACGAGGCGGCGGCAATGCGGGCGTCGGCCGCCTGATTGACGGGCGGCGAATCCAGCAATACCGAGTCATACTGGGAACCTAATTCGCGCATCAGATCTTCGAAGGCTGTGGACTTGAGCAGGTCGGTGGGGCGCTGCGGCAATCGACCGCAGGACAGGAACTCCAGACCACGAACGCCGGTCTCCTGGATTGCGTCCTGAATCTTGCATTCGCCGTTTAGAACGGTTGAAAGACCGGTGTCGGCAGGCAGATTGAGAAGCAGGTGCTGGCGGGGCGAGCGGAAATTGGCGTCGATGACGAGGACGCGGTCACCAGCGGTGGCCATGGAGCGGGCGAGATTGTGGATGACGACGCTGACGCCGTGGCTATGCGAGGGGGCGGTGAGGAGGACGGTTTTGGCGTCGCGGCCGTTGGAGGCGGCGATGACCGCGGAGCGGAGCTCGGCGAATTCGTCAGCAGCATCGCCGACGGCGCTAATGGTGTCTGCGCCATCTTCATCCCAATGGGGGATGCAGGCGAGGATCGGCAGGCCAAGGGTGTTGCGGACTTCGTCGAGGGATTGCAGCTTGGGTGAAACCCATTCGCGGACGCGGGCGAGGCCGATGCCGCTGAGGGAGCCGAGGACCAGGGAGACGGCCATGATGATGGAGCCGTGCGGCCAACTGTGTTTGTCGGGGTAGGAGGCCGTTTCGAAAATGTCGATGTTGTGAGCGCCTTGATCACGGTTGACAGTGGTGTGCATGGCGCGGGTCTGCAACAGGTCGCTTTCGTTGCGCAGCCGGCGGAGGCCGTCTTCCATGATGGCGTACTGGCTGGCCTTGAGCTCGAGTTCCTCGGCCTTTTTATGCTCTTCCTCATAGGGCATACGAAGGGCGGCTTCCTTCCACTGGGAGGCTTCCCATCGCTTTTTGGCAACTGAAGCGAAGCGGAGATTAAGCTCATCGATCTTGCGCATCAGCCCGACGATCTGCGGGTGGGCGGGGAGGAAGTGCTGGCGCTCGAGCTCCTGGACCTGCTGATCCATCTGCGCCAGTTCTTTCTTGATCGTCAAAATTGCTTCCTGGGAGGATGGGATGGAGGTTTCAACCATCGCCTCGAGCTGCTTGAGCTTTTCGGGGTCGCTACCAATGGATTTGGCGGCTTCGTCGTAATCGGCCTTGGCGTCGACGGTTTCGCGCTGGGCAATGGCGAGGCCGGCGGAGAGGCTGTTGAGCTTCTCACGCGTGATGTTGCCGAAGTTGCCGGTGAGATCGATGGTGTGGTTGGCGCTGCGGAACTCAACCATTTTCTCCATCAGGCCTTTGATCTTCTGGTCGTACTCTTTCTGGACCAGCCGGTCTTCGCCGAGGTCGATGTCGGCCTTGGATCTGGTGTGCTGTTCGCGGTAGCTGTGATAAGAGTCGAGAACGCTGTCGACCATGGCCTGCGCTTCGCGGGGATCCGGAGCGGCGAAGGAAACCGTGAGGATATTGTCACGCTTGCCGGCCTCGACTTTCAGTTCCTTCTTGAGGTAGACCAGACGGTTCGTGACCTTGTTGAAAACCACGGCGTTCTGGACGCGGGGGTCGCTGATGGCGCGGACGAGGATCGGCGTGGAACTCATCACTTCCAGCTCCGTGAAGAGCCCGAAGCGGTTCATGTCGGCATTGTCGTTGCGGCCGGCTTCAATGCTGACGCGGCCTACGCTGGTGTAGTAGCGCTTGGCCAGGAGGAAATACGCCATGCCGGCGCAAAGAAAAACGATGACGGTGGTAGTGACGATCCAGCGTTGCCGCCAGATGACTGCGGAGAGACGATCGACCGCGACCGGCGCCTGTTCAGGCGTCGCAAGCGAGAAGTCGTCCTGGACGGACAAGTTTGACCCTACCATATGCATTTCTCCCACTCCCGGCTGCGGAACGTGAAAATATATACTGATTCCTGAGACACATGCCAACGAATTTCCCGCAAGAAACTAAATTTGCGCGTTCGATTCCAGCGCTTATGGCCTATGCGTCGCACAATCGATTAAGCCTGCCTCAACTTCCGTCTTATCCCAGATTGCCTCATGTCTCACGGTTCCGGGCTAATAACTTTTTCGGCTTTTGTATGACTTATAATCGCGCCTTCCTTCACCAAATTTGTGAATTCAGGTTATCGCGACACACCGCAGTGGCGCATAACTTGGCCGCGTGCGGGGAGAGGCGGTTCGACGCAGGTTATCGGCGTTTTCCGCCGCTAAATACGTGGTTTGGCTTCTCGTTGCGTGTCTGTCAAACTGACTTATTTGCGGACGTTAAGATTAACGCCGGTGAACGAATGGCGAGGCCGCGCATGGTTGGCGTCCGAGTTGAGGATTGAGTTGCACCGGACGAAATCGCAGCCGCCTGCGATGGAGGTGGGGATCTGGGGGCATTGTGAATTGTGCATGATTAGTATGCCGCGACGCCAATTTCTGCGATAGCGTGCCTGAATAGTACGCACAATTACTCCATGTAAGGTTTTTAGGAACAGCGCGAAAAAAACTTTTTTTCACATCGTCCTTCGTGCGCGATATGAGATGGAAGGAGAGCAAACGCATGAGCAAGTACACACGCCGGGGACTTCTTTCGAGCGCAGGCGCGGCCGCATGCACGGCGATGGTGGGACAATCGGTGATGAAAGCGGCGGAGGTTCCTGTTGCTCCAAAATTTCAGCTCGGACTGGTGACCTATAACCTGGCGGCGGAGTGGGATCTTCCGACGATACTACAGGTCTGTAAATCGGTGGGCGTCGCTGCGGTTGAGTTGCGCACCACGCATAAGCATGGCGTGGAGCCGACGCTTACCAAGGATGAACGACAGGAAGTACGCAAGCGATTTGCCGATTCGGGAATTATCTGCTGGGGATGTGGGACGACCTGCGAATTTCATTCGGCCGAGGCGGCGGTTGTTCACGAGAACATTGAGCGATGCAAGCAGTTTCTGGAGTTGGCCCACGACATTGGCGGGCGCGGGGTGAAGGTTCGACCCAACGGGCTGCCAAAGGGTGTTGCGGTGGAGAAGACACTGGAACAAATTGGGACGTCGCTGAATACGTGCGGGAAGGCGGCCGAGGAACTTGGGCTGGAGATCTGGCTGGAAGTGCATGGGCCGGAAACATCGCGGGTGGATTATGCCGCGAAGATTATGGAGCACTGCGGGCACAAGCAGGTGGGACTGACGTGGAACTCGAATGCGACCGATGTGAAGGATGGGTCGGTGGCGGAGGCGTGGAAGCTGCTGCGGCCGTGGGTGCGGTCGTGCCACATCAACGAGTTGTATAAGGACTCGACCGGGGTTTACCCGTATCGCGAGTTATTCAAATTGATGCGCGAAAGCGGGTATGACCGGGTGACCGAGTGCGAAGTGGGGATGACGCCGCCGGATGTGAAAAGCGGAACGGAAATATTGCGGTACTACAAGGCGCTGTGGACGGAGTTGTCGCACGGATAAGGGCCGATTTCGGGCGCGCGGGCGGCCGCTTGCGTTCCGATTTGGGCAACTTACAATCCCCGCCTTAACAAGATCTCCATGTGATCCAAAAGTTCGCGGACGGTGCTGATGTTCAACCTGCTGCCAAAAGACACGGTTTTTTTCGATCTGTTCGAGGGGCTGGCGAAGTATGCCATCACCGCGGCCCATCATCTGAAGGATCTCGCGCAGCATTTTCCTGACATCGCCAACGATACGCTGCGGATTCGGCAGGCGGAGCATAGCGCCGACGATCTGGCGCACAGCGCCTTGGACCGGCTGGACCGGACGTTTATCACGCCGTTTGATCGTGAAGATATTCACACGCTGGTGAACGGGCTGGACGACATCGTCGACAACATCGACGCGCTGGCCAAGCGATTCTCGCTCTATCACGTCAAGGAGATGGTGCCGGGATTCATCTTGCAATGCGATGTGCTGATCCGGGCAACGACGGTGCTGGCGGATGCGGTGGCGCTGTTGCGCAAGACGCTGAAGCTGTCGGATCTGAGCGCGACACTGATTGAAGTGCACCGTTTGGAAAGCGCCGGTGATGACAACCATCACGCGGCGATCTCCGACCTGTACAACGGGACGCATGATGCGCTTCACGTGATGAAGTGGAAAGAGTTGTATGACTATGTGGAGAATGCTATTGACGGCTGCGAAGATGTGACCAACACCATTGAACGCATCGTGTTGAAGAACGGGTAACCGAGGATCGGGCAATCACGTCGGGGGAATCAAGAAAGCTTCCATGGTCGGATTGATCATCGTCATCATCCTCGTCGCCCTGGTCTTTGACTTCTTGAATGGCTTTCACGACGCCGCGAATTCAATTGCAACCGTGGTTTCGACGCGCGTGCTCAGCCCGAGCCAGGCGGTAATGTGGGCAGCGTTCTTTAATTTCGTGGCGGCGTTTTTGTTTGGGACGAAAGTTGCGGGCACGATCGGGAAAGGGCTGATCGACGCACAGGCCGTCGATATTTACATCGTTTTCGGCGGGCTGCTTGGTGCGATCGTCTGGAATATCGTGACCTGGTTGCTGGCACTTCCGACCAGCTCTTCGCACGCGCTGATCAGCGGTGTGGCGGGGGCTGCGATTGTGAAGAAGGGATTCGGCGCACTGCTGTGGAGCGGATGGGGAACGGGGTGGGGCGCACTGATGCTGTTTATCGTGCTGAGCCCGATCATTGGATTTCTGCTCGGCTCGCTCAACATGATTCTTGTGAGCTGGATTTTTCGACGGGCAACGCCGCACCGGGTGGACAAGCTGTTTCGACGGCTGCAGTTGGTGTCGGCCGGCGTTTATTCGCTGGCGCATGGTGGAAATGATGCGCAGAAGACAATGGGGATCATCGTGCTGCTGCTGGGCACCGCCGGGCGCGCACACTGGGCCCAGCCAGACCCGCACAGTTTTCTCAATCACTTCAACTTTTTTGGCCAATCGCACAACATCGCCTGGTGGATCATTTTGATCTGTCATGCAGCGATCGCGATGGGAACGATGTTTGGCGGCTGGCGGATTGTGAAGACGATGGGATCGGGGATTACGCGGTTGCAACCGGTGGGCGGCTTTTGTGCCGAGACGGCGGCCGCGACGACGATCATCCTGGCGACGTTCAATGGAATCGCCATCAGCACGACGCATGCAATCACCGGATCGATTTTGGGCGTCGGTACTGTTAAAGGGGTGCGGTCGGTGCGGTGGATCTGGGGTCAGCGCATTGTGATGGCGTGGGTGTTGACGATTCCCTGCGCAGCCTTCATTGGCGGGCTCAGCTATCTGCTGATTCATCTGGTGCTTGAGCCGATGTTCCGCTGAACAACATTTCAGGTGCGGCCGGTGAGGCTTGCGACGACGGCGACCAATTCCGATGGCTCGACGGGCTTGGCGATGTGCATTTGATAGCCGCTCAGCATTGCGCGCTTGCGGTCTTCGGAACGGGCGTAGGCGGTGAGGGCAACGGCGGGCGTGTGGCCGCCTTTTTCGACGGCAAGTAGTCTAACCCGTTTGATGAACTGGTATCCGTCTTCATCGGGCATGCCAATGTCGCTGAGGATGACGTCGAAAATGTTCGCGTTTAAAAGCTCGATGGCCTGGTCGGAGCTGCCGGCCGCGAAGACCGCTGCGCCGCAGTCCTGCAGGACGCGCTTCACAAGCGACCGTGCATCGGGTTCATCGTCGAGAACCAGGACGCGGATGCCGGCGAGGTTGGAGGAGGGTTCGACGGGCGCGGCCGCGAACGCATTTTGATGGCGGTGTTCCGATTCGGATTCATTTGATGAACGCACGGCCGGCAGGGGCAGATCGACGATGAAGGTTGCCCCCCTACCGTCGCCGTCGCTTTTTGCCTGGACGGTTCCGCCGTGCAATTCCACCAGTTGTTTGACGATGGCGAGTCCGAGCCCGAGGCCGCCGTGCTTGCGGGTGGTGGATGCGTCGGCCTGGCGGAAGCGGTCGAAGACGTGGGGAAGAAAGTCGGAAGGAATACCCTGGCCGGTGTCGATGACGCTGACTTGAATTTGTGAGTCGGCCCTTTCCATGGTTACGCGAATCTGGCCGCCCCTGGGCGTGAACTTGATGGCGTTGAAAAGCAGGTTCCAGAAGATCTGCTGAAGGCGGCTGGGATCACCGGAGATGAGGCCGATGGCGGGATCGAAGACAGGTTGCAGGAGGATATCCCTGGCCATGGCGGCGGGCGTCACCGTTTCGATGGCGGCCTTGATCACCGCTGCGAGATCGACGCTCTGCACATCGAGACGGATCTTGCCGGAGATGATCCGGCTCATGTCGAGCAGATCTTCGATGATCTGCGTCTGGGCGCGGGCATTGCGCTCGATGGTTTCCAGGCCCTGGGCGAGATCTTCGGGTTCGTTCTTTCCGCTGCGAAGGATTTGCGCCCAACCGAGGATGGCATTGAGCGGCGTTCGCAATTCGTGCGACAGGGTGGCGAGAAATTCGTCCTTCATCTGGCTGACGCGCTCCGCGTCGGACCGCGCGGAGCGTTCCTGCTCGAGGAGTTGCTGTCGCTGCACGGCAAGTCGCCGCTGTTCGGTGACGTCGGTGTTGGTGCCGAACCAGAGGACGATCCGGCCGGCATCGTCGCGCAACGGCATGGCGCGGGAGAGGTGCCAGCGGAATTCGCCGTCGTGGCGGCGCAGGGGGAAAGTGTCTTCCCAGTCCTGTCCGGCGGCGAGGGCGACGTTCCATGTTTCCGTGATGCGCGGAAGCT
>JBBRHH010000120.1:0-12541 GCA_038222915.1 Tepidisphaerales bacterium | reverse complement strand
GAGCGTATATCCTACCGCGAACACATGACAGATTCCCTCGATCCGAACATTCTCCAGCAGGTCCAGATGATGCTGCGGCGCGACCTGAAACTGGGCGCGGATGCGGTGCTTCCGGAAGACATGCCGTTTTTCGGCGGCGACGTCGACTTGGACTCGCTCGACATGCTGCTGCTGGTCACGAGCATCGAGCGGCAATTCGGCGTGCGCATTTCCAATCAGGCCGTGGGCAAGGAAGCGTTTCAGACTGTCGCAACGCTAACCCGGTTCGTGCAGGCCCACGCGGCGCAAACGACACCTGCCGCTTCGCCAGCGCAGGAAACCAATTGGCTAAGTCGGCTTCCGCACGGCGAGGCGTTTCGCTTCGTGTCGCGGGTCATCGAAGTCCGGCCGGGCCAGAGCGCCAAAGGCGCGTGGACGCTAACCGGCAATGAAGCATTCTTCGGCGGCCATTTTCCGGGAAACCCCATCGTCCCCGGCGTACTCATCGCCGAGGCGCTCGCGCAGATTTCAGGCTTGGCCGGCGCAGACTCAGACCAGCGCGGTGGAAAGCTCGTCCACGTCGACGTGCGCTTCGAACAGCCGGCCATTCCGCCGGTGGAAATCGAGCTGAACGCAAAAATCACCGCCAGCCTCGGAGCCCTGCAAACGTGTGACGTCTGGGCGCAAGTCGGCCCAACCATCGTCGCCCGCGGATTGATCACCCTTCACCGCGGAGACGGAGGCGCGAAGTGAACCGTTTGCTTCTCGCCTGCCTGCTGACCATTGGCCTCTCAGGCGTAACCCGCGCAGCGCCCGCAACGTTGCCCAGCGACCCGCCGGCAGGCCTCGACCCGGCCACCTGGGAGCGGATGACAAAAATCGACCAGAAGTCGCAGGCCATCGTCGACCTCTCAGCCGACTTCGAGCAACAGAAGTTCACCCCCCTGCTCAAAAAACCCATGACCAGCACCGGCACGGTAAAGGCCAAAGGGTCGGCGATGTACTGGGATACCAAATCGCCCTCGGCCACCCTGATGCGCGTCGATGAAAAACAGATCAGCCTCTTTTACCCGCAGCAGAAGACGGTGGAGATTTACCCCATCGCCGGAGATCTGGCCGCGCTTGCGTCCTCGCCGCTGCCGCACCTTTCGATGTTGCTGAATCATTTCAAGTTTGCCCCGGCCGCCGCAAAAGACATGGGCGCGACCGACGACGACGCACACCTCACACTTCGGCTGACGCCCATCGATGAAGACATCCGCAAGCACGTCGACCATGTCACCGTTTTGATCGACGCAGGGCACGGCTTTATCCTTGCCTTCGAGCTAATCGACGGCGACGGTGAGCGTACGGTGATCCACTTCTCGAACGTAAAGATGAACACCGCAATGAAGGATGAAGCGTTGCAGTTATCGCTGCCGGCCGGTACGAAGACCGTTCATCCATTGGAGAACCTTGGGCCGCCGCCGGGCTCGAACAGCAGGACGCCGTCGAAGTGAAGCACGCCACGCTTGATAAGATCGCTCCGGTGTCGCTGGAGGCGCATACAGCTCGAATTCCGAATCCACAGCCGGCCGGTATTTCAAAAACCGGCCTGCGCATCTTTTTCTTCCTAGCCCAAAGAGCGCCATGGGTTCTCCAGCTCCTCCGTCCCGCAGGCATCTGGCTGGCAATCCGTTGCTCGCGAAAAATCCGCGAGAGCACGGCCGCCAACGCCCGGCGTATTTTCGGCCCGCAGACGACGCACGCCGAAGAGCGCCAATTCGCGCATGGCGTGGTGGGTCACTTTTACGATTTCGTGGTCGACGTCGCCAAAAGCGGCCGGATGACGCCGAAGCAGCTTCGCGAACGGATCGAAACCATTGAGGGCCGCGAGGCATATCTCGAGCATCGCAAGCAAGGCCACGGTGCAATTATCCTTACAGCGCACATGGGGTCGTTCGAAGTAGGTTTGGCGGCGCTGGCAGACGTCGAACAGAACATCCACGTCGTCTTCAAGCGCGATGCGATGGACGGTTTTGAATCCGTCCGAACGGCGCTCCGCACGAACCTCGGCGTCCACGAGGCGGCCATTGACGACGGCTGGGACACTTGGATGAATCTCCGAGACGCACTGGAGCAGAATCACGTGGTGGTGATGCAGGCCGACCGGGCCATGCCCGGGCAGAAGGCCCAGGCATTGCCGATGTTGAACGGCCATCTCATGCTGCCTCTAGGCCCGTTGAAGCTGGCCCAGATCAGCGGCAGCCCGCTGGTTCCAGTCTTCACCGTTAGAACGCCCGGCGGCGGATGCAAATTGTTTGCCGAGAAACCGGTTTACGTCGATCCGCACGCTGAGTTAATCCATGGAATTCATCCGGCCTTGCTGGAAGTGGGCAAAGTGATCGAGAAATATATCGCGGCCTATCCGGAACAATGGCTGGTTCTGGATCGCGCTTTTGTTGAGGATGCTGTACAAGACAAATCAGTTGTATGAGCGAGAACGAAACCATAGTGATGACGGGCGCGGGGTTGGTCAGCAATCTCGGATTGTCACGCCAGGAAACCTGGGACGGAATTTTGCAAGGCCGCTGCGGAATGGGGCCAATGACCGCGCTGGAAGTACCGCTGCCAGGAGGTAAGGACGGCGGCCAGGCGGTTGATCTACCCGCCGATTTTTCCCCAGATCTCCCGCGCGAGGTGCGCTATCTAAAATGGACAATCGCAGCCGCCCTGAGCGACGCGATGCTCGCTGGCAAATTGCCCTACGAGCCGGCCCGCTGCACCGCCTTACTTGGAACGACACTACACGGCATGCGGGCGGCCGGGCAGTATTTCCGGTCAAACGACCTCGCCGCGCTCTCGACATTTCTGGCCGGCGACACCCTGCAACTTGCACTAGGCGACCTGCCATTCGCCGGCCTCGCCGCAACCACCTGCTCCGCCTGCTCCTCAAGCCTCGCAAGTGTCGAGCTTGGCGTCACGCTGCTGCAAACCGGCAAGGCCGACCTCGTCATCGCCGGCGGCTACGACACCATCAGCGAATATGTCTACGGCGGCTTCAACAGCCTCCGACTCGTCACGGACGGCCCCCTCCGGCCATTCTCAAAAGACCGAAAAGGAATGAAGGTCGCCGAGGGGTACGGGATAGTCGTTCTGGAGCGTGCCCGCGACGCAAAGAAACGCGGCGCAAAAACAATCGCAACAATTCTCGGCTGGGGAGAGTCTTCAGACTCACACCATCTAACCCAGCCGCATCCATCAGGCGAAGGCGCAGCACGGGCCATCCGCCAGGCCCTTTCCCGAGCGGCGCTCGAACCAACATACATCGACCTCGTCGCCGCACACGCCACAGGCACCCCGGACAACGACGCCAGCGAATATGCAGCGCTGGCCAGTGTGTTTGGTGATCATCTACCGAATGGTCCGGTCATCGCCTACAAAAGCCCCCTCGGCCACACCCTCGGCGGCGCTGGCGCAGTCGAGCTGATCCTCTCGGCCATGGCGATGCGCGATCAAACCGTCCCGGCCTGCGCAAACATCACCGCGGAGGATGCCGAGTTTGCCGCATTGAACCTGGTGCTCGGCACACCGAGAAAAGCCGAAATAAAGGCCACACTAAACACATCGCTCGGCTTCGGCGGATCCAACACAGCCGTCGTGCTGGGGCTCGCGCCCGAAGTCTCCACGCCGGCAATTCATGTCCCATCGCGTCGCGGACAGGATGTTTTCATTAGCGGCGTGGGCGTCGTGCTCCCGGAGATCATCGGCAACGAAGCGCTCGTCGCGCGGCTGAGCGCGACCACACCGCCCCCATGGGACCGGCTATGCGGCGCGATATCGGAAGAATCCATCATCGGGCTGCTGAACGCGCGGCGTGTTCGCCGAATGAGCGATTATGTGAAGCTCACACTCGCGGCCGCAACCCTCGCCTGCCGCGACGCAGGCATCCACGACATGGCCGCCTTCGCTGAACAATGTGGCGCGGTCCTCGGCACCACACACGGCTCATCCAATTACAGCGTCGCGTATTACCGGCAGATTGTTGAGGAGGGAATTTTTTCCGCCAACCCAATGCTGTTCGCCGAGGCCGTGCCAAACGGCGGCGCAGCGCACCTGAGCCTGATGCTGGGATTGAAGGGATCGTGTCAGGCGGTGATCGGAACAAGAACGGCCGGCCTCGATGCGCTGGCGCTGGCAACGTCGCGCATCCGAAGCGGCGTCTGGGACCGCGCAATAGTTGGAGCCGGCGAAGAACTGTGCGACGTGGTAAACAATTCCTATCGACCCTGCGGAATGCTCGCCGATACGGGCGGCCCGCCATTTGTCGACGACCGCGGATTTGTGGTGGGCGCCGGTGCGGTGATGTTCATCCTCGAGTCAGGCGAATCAATGGCGAAGCGCGGCCACAACCCGCGCGGGCGCATCGAGACAACGGCCGGCCTTCGCTTTTCGGATCGGTCGCAATCAGCACATGCGATCAGCGCCGTCCTGGAAGAGATCAAGCCCGCCAATCATCTGATCAGCTCCGCCTGCCGAACCTGGATCGACCGCGCCGAGGCCGCCGGCATTCGCCGCGCGGAACGCCCTTGCACAGTCTCGTCAATTTACGGTCATATTGCCGAAACCTTCAGCGTCGGCCCGCTGGCGGGAATCGCCGCCGTCCTGCTGTCGGGAAAGCTTCCGCGGCTTCTGGGCGAAGGCGGTGGAAGCGGCACCTTCGCGAATGGCGGCGGCGTGCTCGCGGCAACCGGCGATGAAAATGTCGAATCCTTTGCAACGCTCTGCACGGATCGGACGGGGTGCGTTGCCGGAGCGGGCATCCGGCGGCTGTGACTTTCAAACGCGGGCGTGCATAATGCAAATCACAGCGTCGCGCTGTGCCGCGTAGATAATCATGACCCGCTTGTCCCCATCCAAAACCTGTCGGCATTCGGCAATGCGTCGCGATGTTGCGCCGCCTGCGTGGGCGCGCGAGGCCGCCAGCGGAAGCAGCTCTCACGTGACGCACGAGGGCGTGGCGATGGACATAGTGGAGGGCAAAGGGGCGTCGTTCGTCATCATACGAATTGCCGACGTGGAGCGATTGAACGCGGAACAGTTCGAGGAACAAACGCACGGCGCATATCGCGCAATTCAAACGGCCCTAACAACGTTGCGCCTCTCGCATCCGGTACGCTTCTGGAATTATTTGCCGGCCATTCATCAGCCGCTGGACGCGACACGCGACCGGTACAAAGTGTTCAACGCCGGACGATACAGGGCGTTTCAGGGCTGGTTTGAAAATACGCAGGGTGACGCCGATCGCATGCCCGCCGCGTCGGCGGTTGGGCATTCCGGATCGGAGCTGGTGATCCACTGCCTCGCGCTCGATCGGCCCGGCGTACATCTGGAGAATCCACGGCAAATCCCGGCCTATCGATATTCCGAACGCTACGGCCGCCTGCCCCCCGCCTTCGCCCGGGCAACCGTGGTTCCGCGCTGGGTCGACGGCCGCACGCTCTTGATCGCCGCCGGCACCGCCAGCATCCGTGGCGAAGAAAGTGTTTGCAACGATAACTTGAAGGGCCAGTTGACTGAGACGATCAACAACCTCCGATCGCTCCTCGGCGCGGCCGAAGGTTCATCAGAATTTTCCCTGTCACAGTTCGAAGAGCTCCGGGTGTATTGTGCCCGGCCGGCCGATTCGGAAACGATTCGCGAATCGATCGCGGCCGCCTTCGGAACGAAGCTGCGCCTGGAAATGGTCGAGGCGAATCTATGCCGCGCCGAGTTGCTGGTGGAAATAGAAGGCATGGCGCGGCTCGTGTGCGGGAGGTATGCGTGAGCGTGCAGTATGACGCGATTGTCGCAGGAGGCGGGCCGGGCGGCGCAATCAGCGCACTGATTTTGGCGCGGGCCGGGTTGCGGGTGTGCGTGCTGGAAAAGTCTCGCCATCCGCGCTTCCACGTCGGCGAATCCATCCTGCCGCGGGCCATGCCGTTGCTAGTCGAACTCGGTTTGGACGATGCACTACGGGCCATTCCGCACCTGCCCAAGTACGGCGCGGAATTCGGATTCGGAAACAACCCGAAGACCACAGATTTCGTCTTCACCGACGGCCTCTTGCCGGGGACGCCCACATTCAATGTCGAGCGGTCGCACTTCGATCAGATGCTGATCGAAGCGGCTCGCGCGGCCGGTGCGGAGATCTATGAAGACACTGCGGTCAAACGCATCGAGCGGCTGGAAGAGGGAAACGTCGCAGTCGCAACAGCCGATCGAACGATCAACGGCCGAGTGCTGATCGATGCGTCGGGACACAGCACCCTCGTCGGCCGCCACCTCGGCACACGCTGCGGATTCGACGATCCACATCTCCAGAAAGTCGCATATTTCGAGCACTTTGAAAACGTCGAGCGCCGCGAAGGAACGGCCAACGGCCACCCATCAATCTTCATGTGCACCGAGGGCTGGTTCTGGCTGATCGGGCTCAACGAAACCAAGACAAGCGTCGGCTTCGTAAGCCGCCCGTCGTTCGTAAAAGAAATCAACGTCCCGGCCGATCGGATCTTGCAGTGGGCAATTGCGCGCTGCCCGGTGGTGCGGCATCGCATGCGTAACGCGACGGGGCCATCAACGAACGAAGTTCTGGCGGATTTCAGTTACACCTGCAAGCCGCACGCAGGGCCGGGATATTTTCTCGTGGGTGACGCGGCCTGTTTTCTCGACCCGGTTTTTTCCACCGGTGTCACCTTGGCAATGATGAGCGGCCGGGAAGCGGCCGCCCAGACCATCGCGCTCCTCAAAGGTGCCCGGCCGGCCACCGTGCGACGGCGATACGAACGGTTCATGCACGACAGCACAAAGATTTTCTGGCAGCTCATCCGCGATTATTACCGCCATCCCTTCCGCGAATTGTTCATGAACGGCCAGGGCCCGCTTCAAGTGCACAAAGCGATCATCAGCACACTCGCGGGACAGGTTTTCCCGAAGCCCGTCTGGGCGCTGCGGTGGCGAATGCAGCTCTATCAACTGATGGTGCGCTTGCAGAAATATTTCCCGCTGGTGCCGCGCCATCCGAAGTTTTCGCTCCTGAGCAAAGAACCGGCGACGGTGCCAGCCGGCGAGCCCGTGGGGGCGGCGTAATGTCGAGCGCCCTGCTGATGCGGGTGATTCAGCACGCCCACGAACGGCCGGCGTCCATGGCGTATCGCGCCGGAGAAGACGGGGCATTGTCCTATCGGGAATTGTTCGACGCGGCGATGGCCCTCGCCGGCCGCCTCCGCCCTCAGCTTCCTTCGGCCGGAACAGTCATTCTCTCTTCCGCGAATCGGGCGGAGTTCGCCATCGCGTTTCTCGGCATTCTGGCGGCCGGTGGCAACGTCTTTCCGTTCTCGGCCGAGGCCGCCGATCCAGAGCTCTTGAGGGCAGCAAAGGAATCCGGTGCGGTCGGCGTGATCGGCGATGCACGGGCCATCGACGTGCTCGGCCCGGCCGTGCCCGTTGCGATTCCGATCGAAGATATCCGGGGCGCCGGCAATGGAGTGATCGAGCCGCGTACAGGTGAACTGCTACTGCAGAGTTCGGGAACAACAGGCATGCCGAAGATCGTACGGCGAAGTGCACAGTCAATGGACGCCGTGGCAAAAGCGATGGCCGATTCAATCGGATTCCGATCGGACGATCGCGTGTTGATGACAATCCCGCTAAGCCATTCCTACGGCTTGGAACACGGCCTCCTCGCGCCGCTCTGGGCCGGAAGTTGCGTGCACCTTCATCGCGGGCTGAATCTGGGACTGGTCGAACAGGAGCTCGCGGAGGGCGGAATCACCATCTTTCCCGGCGTCCCATCAACGTTCGAAATGCTCTGTGGCTCTGTCATAGCACGGCTCACTTTGCGAATCGCATACTCAGCCGGCGCGCCTCTGCCGGGTGCTGTTTTTGAGGCGTTTCTGGACAAATTCAAAATCCCCGTCACCCAGCTGTACGGCGCAACCGAGATCGGCTCGGTCGCCTTCAATCCCGCCAATGCACCGCTCGAATCAGCCAGCGTCGGCCGTGCCATGGAGAACGTCTCCATACGCATTCTGGATCTGGAGGATGGCGCAACCGAACTGCCCATTGACGAAGAAGGTCAGGTCGCCGTTCGCGCGGCCTCCATGCTCAGCCGCTACATGAACGAATCGCCGGCCTTGATCGACGGCCATTTCCCAACCGGCGATCTCGGCCATCTCGACGCTACGGGCCGCCTCTTCATCAGCGGCCGGGTCAAGCTCCTCATCGACGTCGGAGGCATGAAGGTCAATCCGCTCGAAGTTGAGGCAGTGTTGCAGCAGCATCCCGCCGTAGCCGCCTGCGTGGTCGTGCCGGTGAAGCAAAGCCACACCGTCTATCGCCTGAAAGCGATCGTCACCCTGCGCAATCCAGACGAGCCCGTCTCGGTGGAAGAATTGCGAAAGCTGGCGCGGGCGCAGCTAGCTCCGTACAAAGTGCCACGCGTGTTCGAGCTCCGCGATTCCCTGCCGCGCTCCGCCACGGGCAAGATCCTCCGGCATCTTGTGGAGACCGCCTGATGTTCCGAATTGCCTGCGTGCTGATAGTGTTGACCGCCGGCGGCTGTGCAAAGGAAGAGCACATCCCGCTTTATTCATCCATGCCGCCCGCCGACGCAATGCGCGTGCTGGCCGAGCGGTCGCGAAATATTCACGCGGTCTCCGGGGAAGGGTTGATCACTCTGACGCACGGCGCAGGCGACACCGTCCGCCTCGACGCGGCCGTCGTCTTGCAGCCGCCCGAGAAGGCGCGGGTCCGCGCCTGGAAATTCGGCAGCGCAGTCTTTGACATGACGCTCACCCCCGAAGGACTGTGGCTGATCGCGCCCGACGACAGCAAGCGACGCGAAGAGATTCGCGCGGCCGGAAACAACATCGGCAAGCTGACGCGCGAATGGCTGGACTTGATGGGCCGACTGTTTGAGAAGACGGACATCGCGGTCGAAGAAAACGGCGCGTTCCTTGTCGTAAAGCAGCAGCGCGCCGAAGGAATGTCACTCACATGCAAGGTCGAGCGAAAGACGCTCACGCCGCGCGAGTATATCTTGCGCGACTCGGGAGGCGTTGCCAGATTCACGCTGACCTTGAAGCAGTATGTCGAAGTGGGCGGAACGGTTTGGCCCAAGGAGATTTCCGCCAAAAGCTCATCAGGAGAAATCCTGATTGAATTGCGCGAAGTCGAGATCAACGGCGAAATTCCGCCCAGCGCCTTCAAGCCGCCTTCGCGGGCGGAGAAGCTGCCATGATCGGCCGCGTCGTTCATTGGCCCGCCCGGCATCCCATTGCCGCGATTGTGGTGTCCGCAATCATTGCACTGCTCGCGGGTCTAAGCGCCATGCGCCTCCGGCCCGACATGTCGCTCGAGAGTCTTTTTTCACCAACCGACCCCGCCGCCGGCGCCATGATCCGCGTTCTCAATGATTTCTCGGCCGCCGAGGAAATGCTCCTGCTCGCCACGACAACCGGCGACGCACCGCACCCACAGGAGCTGCTGGATTTCGCGGCGCGGCTCGATACGCAGATCAAAAGCGATCCAAAAGCCGCAGGTCTCGTCGCCAACGTAAACTACCGGGCAGATGCGCAGAGCCGGGAACTGGTAACGAAGGTGATCGCGCCCAACGGCATTTTCTATCTCAGCGACGAGGACTTCTACGCCGCAAAGGATCGTCTGACGCGCGAAAAGATGGCTGCGCAGTTTCGCCAGAACGAAGCAATGCTGAGCGCCCCGGGACCGGCCGCCGGCGCGCTCGCCAAGGTCCTCCTGCAGGACCCGCTGCGGCTGCACGAGTTCATCGAACGCCGGTTGACCGCGTCGCGTCCCTTCCAAACATATCAGAACAGCGACGCCTACCTCTCGCCCGATGGAAAGGGTCTCCTCATCCGCATCTCAGGAACCCGGCCGCCCAGCGATATGAATTTCTGCCGGGAGATCACGGCCGCAGTGACGAGCGTTTCGCAACAGGCGAACTCGGATCATCTGACACTGGAATATTCGGGCGCTTATCCGATCGCCGCGCAGAGCGAGAAGCGGATTCGCGCCGATTCGATCGCGACGGTGATCGGCTCAGTCGCCTGTCTGGCCGGGTTGTTCGTCGTCGCATTTCGACGGCCGCTGCGACTGTTCGCGATCACCTTCGCGCCCGTGGCGCTCGGAGTGTTGTGGGGTTTCGGCTTCTACGCACTGATCAGTCGCAGCGTGACGCCGCTGACCGCAATCATCGGCGGAGTGCTCGCGGGCATTGGAATTGACTACTCCATCTTCTATCTCGTGAATTATCAGGAGCGGCGGGCCGCGGGGCTGACACCGGCGGAGGCGGCCGGCGCGGCAACCCGAACCATCGGAGGAGCGCTCGTAGCCGCGTGGGTAACTTCGGTGGTCGGTTTTATCGCCGTAGGCTTCGCCTCAGTGCGGATGCTCCGCGATTTTTCCATTGTCGGATCGCTCGGCCTGGCCGGTGCAATGCTCGGGGCAATGTTCGTATTGCCCGCGCTGCTGGTTGTCGCCGGGCGCGGCAAGGGCGAGCAAGGCGTCCGCTGGTCGATTCGCCCAGTGCTCGCCTGGATCGATCGGCATGCCGGGCGCTGTCTCGTGGTTGCCGGCGTCGTACTGCTTGGGGCCCTGACGTGCTTGATCGTCGGCGGCGCGCGTCTGGGTCTGGAATCAGATCCGACCGTCATGCATCCCCGGCCCAATCCGCCGCTCGACGCTCAAACTCACATTGCCAAGCGAATGCAGAGCGCGCCAGATTCGCTGATCGTCTACCTGCACGCCGATTCGCCCGACGGCCTGCTCACGCTCGCGCACCGCGTCAACGATCGCCTCGTTGGACAGCCCGGCGTCGCTTCCACATTCGGAATCGCGTCACTCCTGCCAGACCCCGCAATCGTTCCCGCGCGGCTCGAACAGACCGGACCGGCAATGGCACATCGGGTCCTGAGTGACTTCGATGCGGCCATCGCCGACAGTTCCTTCAATCCCGATGCCTACGCGCCCTACAAATCATTTCTGAAGACTCTGCTGACGCGAACAAAGGCTCCTGGCATTGGCGATCTCTTCGCCTATCGACAGGTATCAGACGCGTTGTTACCAAAACCCGCGGCGTCAGGCGCGCTACCAACGGAGGCAATCACACTGGTTTTTCTCAAGCAGGCGATGGATGAGCGGGCCACGCGGGAAGCATCCGTGACGGCGCTGCGAAAGCGCCTCGCCGACCTGCCCGGAGTAACCTTGACTGGGATGAGCGTGTTGAGCCTCGACACCGAAGCAACGATCCATCGCGATCTCCCGAAATTCATCGGCGCGGCCGTGGCGATCATCGCCGTCTATCTGTTGCTCCATTTCCGCTCCATCGGCCTGGCCCTGCTCGCGGTCTTGCCGACGGTTTGCAGCCTGATCTGCCTCCTGCTGGCCGCAAAGATTGCAGGAGCGAAATTGAACCTGGCCAACATAGTCTCCATCCCCCTGCTGATCGGGATCGACGTGGACTACGGCATTTTCCTGGTCAGCGTGACGCGGCGCAGCAAAGGCCGCGCAGAACTGCTCGAAAACGCGGCCGCCAGCAGCCAGGCCGTCGTCCTCTGCGCCGCCGCGACGTTCCTCGGCTTCGGCTCCCTCGCCTTCACGTCCGTCCCCGCAATCCGCTCACTCGGATGGGCCGTCGCGATCGGCGTCGTGGCCTGCGCCGCCGCTTCGCTTTTTGTGCTACTGCCCTTACTGCTGTGGATGCGGCGAAAGCCGCTTTCCGTGACCTGCATCATTCCCTTGATTGCGTTGTTACCGCTCGTGTCCGGATGCGGCGCACCCAGTGCCCGCCTCTCCTTTCCCACCAAGCCGGTAACCAAGACCGACTCCGCCGAGTGGTTCGACGTGCATCAAAATGGAGCGCGCGACTTCGGCGTAACCTATGACGCCGCTGGCCGGATGGATCGGCTGATCTATCACGATGGGCACGTTGATTCAGAGTTCCGCCTTGCCGATTACACGAACGACAGCGTGCCCCACCTCATCCTCCTCCTCGATTCAATCCCGTTCGAAACAATGGCACAGCGTTACGCCGCCGGCGATTTCCGCTGGTTCGATCCACCCCAGAAAATGATCGCCCCGTTTTTATCGCTGACGGAAGTCTGTTACACCGACGTCCTCCACGCCCCCCCGCTGCCCGGTTTCATAGACCAATATTACGACTCCGCCACCGAGAAACGCGAAGGCACACTCTGGAAGCGCGTCTGGGGCTACCAACAACCCTGGGAGCGCCGGCTGCACTATCACTCCACCTTCATGCAGCAGGGCCTCTCGTTCATAGATCCCAACAATTGGTACGACGCAGAACTCGAAATGGCCCGCAAGGCATTGGACGCGTCGCCCGACCGCGTAACCGTCGTGTATATCGCGAGCGCTTCAAGCGTCGTCTGCAAATACGGAAAGGCCGGCGCAGAGCACGTTCTCGACGGCGCACGCCAGTTGTGTCTCCAGTTGCTCTACGAGCGTCACGGCGCAATTAAGATTTCCATGATGGCCGACCACGGGCACAACTACATGACGTCCGTAA
>JBBRHH010000119.1:0-12690 GCA_038222915.1 Tepidisphaerales bacterium | reverse complement strand
GATACCGACCGATACGAGAGCGGAATCAAGGTCAGCGACAAAGCGTTAAATGCCGTCCAAATCACCAGAGCCGACTTCCATGGTGAATTATTCCATTCGACCAAACAAGCCAATTGGATAGGTTATTTCTGCGCGCCGCCTAAGTGTCCTGCAACGCTCCTTCGTATTGTGCCTGGGCGGAAAGGGCGAGTTGCTTGCGGTGATCGAATTCTTCCTGCGAGATCGATCCAGATTTGATCAGCGGCACAACGCGGTCGTAGTCGGCCTGCGCCTTGTCGAGCAGCGCCTTTTGAGACGCCAACGCCGCGGCCTTCGATCGCAGAAGACTGATCTGGTTGTCGACGTCTTCAATGGCACGTTGCAGCGTGAAACGGAGGCTCCGGACCTGGCCAATCGTGCCACGTGCTTCGGCCTGGGCGGTTTCAAAATCGGCCTGCGCGGATGCCACGCCGGCCAGCGCGATATTGACCTGGACCTGATACGGCTCTTTATCCAGTTGGAGCAGCAGATCGCCCTTGTGAACGCGATTGTTGTCGTCGACAAAAACACGGGAAACTTGGCCGGCGACGCGCGGGGCTACGAAGGTGACGTGGCCGTTCACGTAGGCGTCGTCGGTGGAGACGGTGGTGAAGACCTCAATCAGCCATGGGATCCCGACAATCAGCAGGAGTAGTAGAACGAAGGCAACGCCAATCAGTAGCAGTCGTTTCCTGGAAGCGCGATGTGGTGCGGCCTTTACCGGCACAGGCGGCGCGACGGGCAGGACCCCACTTTCCACGACAGGCTCGGGCAATTTGGTATCACTCATGGAATGTCACTCGATACGCGATGGACCAGACGATTGTCACAACCTTGGACCTGCCTGCATACGACCCGGACATGTCCTATGCGAGAACTCATGTAGAAGCGTTGGCGGTGGACAAGACACGACAAGAACGGTGCCGCGATGGCATTATTTCCGCAGATGCTTGTCCGCAAATTCGATCATCGCCTGCCAGTCTTCGAGGGTAACGTTGTGCGGGCCCGGACGCATAAAGTAACCGATGGTTCCGTCGACCAGCTTTGTCGTGCCGGGCCATTCCTTGATGGCCATGCCGTCGGCGCCGAGCAGGCGATAGACCGGCGTCGCATTCAGGCCCGATAGAAATTCTCCCTTGGGGTCGGACCAAAGATCCTCCGCGGCGCTGTTGATGAGGAGTGGCCTCGGTGCGATCAACGCGGCCAGTTCGTGCTGATCCATGGGAAGGGTTGCTTCCTTTCCGGCATATTTTGCGAAGTTGGGGCAGAACCAGCGAATGATATGGCTGAGGTTTTCGACGGTTTCGCCGAAGGTGCGTTTGCTGAGCGCGATGCCGCCGCCGCCGGATTCGAGAGAGACGACCATGGCGAATCGTTCATCCTGCGCACCCGCCCAGACCGCGGCCTTGCCCACGCGGCTGAAGCCGTGGATGCCGATGCGTTTGGCGTCGATGCGCGGGTTGGTTTCGAAGTAATCGGCAGCGCGGCTGTAGGCCCAGGCCCATGCACCGATCTGTCCCCAGTCGCCGGGGCCTGGTTCTTTGGCGAGGCCGCGCGGGCCATCTTTCCAGTGGCCGTCGGCGTCGGGCTCGACTTCTCCATAACCGGCGGTCGCGACGGCGTAACCGTGCGAGAGAGCCAGATCGTATTGCCAGAGTGACTGATGAATGCCGCGCCCGGCTTCACTCGCAACGTGGTCTTTTGTTTTGTATTCGAACAGGCCGTTGACCCAGTGGGTTGGCACGGGAATGTCGGTTTCGTCGGTCGTGGTGAAGTTGCCATCGAAGCTGAGGCCGAACAGGACGGGAACCGGCCCCTTCGCATCGTTGGGGATATAGACCAGCATTTCCATCTGCCGGCCCTCCTCTTTTCCTTCAAAGAGCACGCCGACGCGGAGACGTGTAGCCTTGCCGCCTCGCGCATCCTTCTTTTCCTCGCGAACGACGAATTTCAGATCGGCCGGCTTGCCGACGAGTGTCTTGCCGTACATCTCATTTTCGAACAGATGCAATAACTCAGGCCGGCGTTTTTCGCGCCAGACTTTCGCATCGGTGACGCGCGTCCCATCCTGGCAAACGAGGGGATCGGGAAGCGTGTAGGGGGGAACTTTCGATTCGTCGGTAATGCTTCCAGGCGGGGCGGCCAATAAGGTGCTTGAAATAGCGAGAAGCAAGCCGAGTGCGAAGATTCGCTGAAATGTCATGCTGGGAATTCTATCAACCCCGCATCATTTGACACCCAGCGCGTTACGGCTTGGCCGGGAGTTCGGGGACGAAGAATTCAACCACGTATTTGATGACGGCGGTTTTTCTGTCTCTGGTTTGCAGGCCAGTGATTTCAACGAGATAGGTTGTGCCTGGATCGATCGTAATTCCAACGGGCCGGAAAATGATGCAGTTACCGATCCCATAACTGGTCGCGTTTACCTTCGTCGAATTCAGTTCAAGCGGCTTGGCGGACGGGTTGACCTTGTTCTGAGCGACGTCGACCTTCACAGGTGTGACAGCTATTTTCACATTTGTGGTTGCGGGCGGAGCGTACTTCGTTGGATTAATTGAGATGCTCCAGGCATAGCTGGCACGAAAGTAGGGGGACGGAAAATATCCCGGCGCCGGGTAGGCGATGAAGTCATAATCGGGGATCTGCTTGCGCGAAGCATCGAAGGACCACATGGCCGAATAGTTTTGAAAGCTCGCGATGCCGACCTTCCCCATGTATGGGTTGAGGCACCAGCGCCGATGGCCGACGCGGTCGACGTTGCCCGGGTCGGAATCATTCATGTAGGCGTTGATGCTGTTCACGCATTGGGGCGTCTCCTTCTTGCCGCCCGCCATGTAAATATTGCTGTGGCTGCTGCCCTCGGCCGCGAACTTGAATCGATCCACCGGCCAGCCCGGATTCTCCGGCTCGTGCGTGAGGTGGCCGAGCTCGGCACAGATCGCGCTCGCGGCCTCATCGTGAGCACAATAGAGCGGGTCGAGCACCAGCGGCTCATAGGGTACGTTGCAGAGATATCGATATTCCATGAGCCGGCGTACGGCATCCTCGCGGTCTTCCTGCGATGTGTTTCCGCCCGCGTGAGGAGGGATGGGTGCCGACGCGGCAACGGTTTCGATTTTCAGCTTGCCGATGCGAGCCAACTCATTTTGAATCATCGCGATCGATCTCGGATAGACGACGATGCCGTCGATTGTCGTACGATCGCTCACAGGAATGCCGGCCTTGAACTCCGCGGCCCGCACCGACGTTCCCTTTTCGTCCAATTCGGTGACCGGCCCGTCGATGGCACCCTTCTTGTAGTTCTCCTGAAGCTTGACGCGGGTGTTGGGATAGAACGTTTGCCGCTGTCCGTCGAGCTCGCCATTCTTGTAGCTGCCGCGCTCCGTGCGTTTGCCGTCGTCTGAAAAAAGTGTGTAAGGGCCCGAGCGAAGGCCGGCCGGATTCAGGGCGTAGTGCGATTTGGTCTGGCCGTTTTCGTATTTTTCCTCTTCCACGCCAGTAGTGGAGTTTTTTGCGGTGGTGGGCGGCAATTCGGCAAACGCCGCCGGGCCGCACATTATCAGAACGAAAATCGCCAACAGGCGAAAGAGCCTCATCGTATTTCTCCAATGCATTCAAATGTGGTCGCTTGAAACGGACAAACTCTCCTCCGCCAAAAGGAGTGCTCCCTCTGCCTGACCTCAACCGATTTTAGGCCTTGGCGACTCGGAGCGTCAAGGAACCTGCCATACCTGCCTTGCGCCTTGATTGCGAAAATCGGGAGAACGTCGAATAATGTTCGAGCACCTCTTCCCCGCACAGGAGGCATTCAATGGAATTAAATCCGGCAGGTTACCATCGGCACTGGGTGAGCACGCTCCTGTATGCGGCGGCAATCCTGCTGTTCGCATCGCCGGCCATGGCGAAGTTCATGCGGCCGCAGGATGAGCCGGTGGATCGACTCGTCGAGAACGTGAGCGCGTATGTGAAGGAACATCCGGATGATGTTCAGGGCCATTACACGCTGGGCCGCGTTCATCATCTCGCCTTTGCGTTGAAGGCGGAGAAGCTCGGCATCTACCAGGGCAAAGGCGAGCCGCTGCCGAACATACCGGCCATGTTCAACAACCAGCCCGCCGCCGATTCCAAAGTCGAAGAGAAGGTGTTGCTGGGCCATCTCAAGGCGGCGCTGGACAGCTACAGCACGGCATCGACAAGCGCGCCCGACAATGCGCTGTTTCAACTGGGCATGGCCAGCCTGATGGAGTCGGCGCTCGACAGTGGGCTGACTTTGCCCCCATTGCCCGGCTACAACGCCGCCGGAGATGTGAAGGACTGGAAGCCCATTTACCTCTCGCAGGCGATCCGGAAGTATCTGCTCGCCTACAACATGGCGATTACGGATGACCTGAAAGTGACCCATGCGCCCGTGCGGGGCATGTCGTCGTTGATCAGCTTCGAGGCCGGGACTCAGTATCTGGCGCTCGTACAGCGGCCTGGCGTGGACAAGGAGTTGAAAGAGAAGGTGGGCGCGGTGACTGGTGGCCTGAAGGCATTGAGCGTCAAGCCGCAGGGGCCGATCACGCCAATCATTTTCACGATGAAACATGCGGCCGTTTTGAACGACCTGCTCGCGCCGGACAAGACGGTAAAGTTTGACCTGGACGGAACACAGCGCGGCCAGGATTGGGCATGGGTCAAGCCCGACACCGGGATTCTGGTGTGGGATCCAAGGGCGACTGGCGTCGTGACCTCGGCGAAACAGCTTTTTGGAAGCGTGACCTGGTGGATCTTCTGGCGCGATGGATATTCGGCGATGGAAGCATTGGATGACAACCACGACGGGAAATTGAGCGGGGCGGAGCTTAAAGGTTTGGCGGTCTGGTTTGATCGAAATGGGAATGGCGTGAGCGATCCGGGCGAGGTGATGCCGATTGAGTCGATTGGCGTGGAGAATATTGCGGTGCGTGCGACCGGGCGGGATGGGATTTCCCCGACGAACGCACTTGGGCTGCGGATGAAAGACGGGACGGTGTTGGCGACCTGGGATTGGGTTGTGAATCCGGCTAAGCCGGAGAAGTGATGCCGGATACGAGAGATTTCAGTTGACGTGAGGCTCGGCAATATGGCGACGGACGAAATCCATCGGCTCAAGAATCACCACGTTGCGCAATCGCTGACGGAATGCCTTGCCGGCGTCGGTTCGTCCGTTCGGGAGATCGAGCAAATCGCGGTCTGTGGAAATGATGTGAGTCGCGCGACCCGCTATCGCAAGTTCGATCAGTTTCGCATCCTTGGGATCTCGCGGGAAATCAAACCGTTCTTTAATGCGTTTTGACACGTCCCCCACATAACTGAGTCGATTCAGCGCAGCTTTCACTCTCTTGGCGTTCAGTTGCGGATAACGAGAAACGATTTGGCTAAGGCTTAGAATCCCCCGATACTCTATCAATACCGGTTTGCTCAGGAGAGGAATGATGACTCTGCGCTCACATGCTTGAAGAATTCGACCTGACGTCGATTCGACATTGATGAGAGCGCGGACCAGAACGTTGGTGTCTAGTACAACGCGATACAGTGTTGGGGACAAGGGTGCTACCTTCTTCGCGTGGACGCTTTGTGATGTTGCGTCTTCGCAAGCTCCACGAGACGGTCCACCTCGGCTTCATCGACCTCAGTTCCCGGCCCAAGAATTTCTGCAAAGGTCTTTGTGCGCGCTTCCTGTGCGATGGCAAGATCTTCCTCAACCAACTGCTTCACATAGCCTTCGGGGGTCATGCCAAGACGCTTCGCCCTGTTCGTGAGTGCGCTCATTTTTTGTCGGCCCAGTCCTTTTAACTGAAGGCTGGTATTTGTGGTTGTGCTTGCCATATAAAGACGTCCTCAATCGTCTCGATGATTCTAGCAGGCCATCTTGGACCTGGCGACAACTGATTCAAGCCAGCAGCCCGCTGATCGCCGCGCCTTTCCCATCTTTGGTGACATAGAACGGCCGGCCTTCGGTTGTGTAATTATGATCGGCCGGGATGCCGAGGGCTCGGAAGATGGTCGCGTAGACGTCGGTCAGGTGTTCGGGTTTTTCCACTGGAAGCATGGGGTGTTCGGGCGCGGTTACGCCATGGGCGTATCCTTTTTTGAAGCCGCCGCCGAAAAACAGCATACAGTTGCAACTGCTGAAGTGGCCGTGGAAGCCGTACATCTTTTCGTTGGCGATGACGAGCTTGTCGCCGTTGTGGCGTTCGGCGAAGCCGTCGGGTTCGCGGCCGGCCGAGGGATCGGAGGCGATGGTGCGGCCAAACTCGGTCATGATGACCACGAGGGTTTTTTCGAGCAGCCCGCGCTCGGCGAGGTCCTTGATGAACGTTGCGATGGGGCGGTCGATCTGCTTCTTCATGTCGACCATGCGGGCGTAGCCGTTGTTGTGCATGTCGAACCCCTGGAAGGGGCCGTACTGATATTCGACCTGAATCGTGCGAGCGCCCTGCTCCAGGAGGCGACGGGCAAGCAACAGGCTTTCGCCGAAGCGATCGCCGTAGTAGTAGCCGCTGTTGGCCTCGTCGGCGAAGTGCTTCGCGTGCGTCACCTCATCGCGTGAAATCTGTGGCTTGTAGAGTTCGAGCGTCTCGGCCTTCTCTTCCTTCTTGTACTCAAACGCCTTCTTGACCGGCGAGTCCATCATCGCGCGGGCTTCATGCAACGTCTTGAGATAGTCGTCCGCTTTGCTCGAATCGCGCAGCTCACTGGGGCCGGCTTTGACCAGATCGCGCAGCAACGCCTGTCGGCGGTCGATGCGCTCCATCGTCATGCCGGAGGCGGCGGCCAGTGTGGAGAGACCCTGTGCTGGATCGGGAATCATGAACGGGGCGTGGTTGACGCCATAAAAACCTGGGCCGATGTACTCCTGGATGAACAGCTTTTCGGCGTCGGAGGTGTCAATGTCGCGGCCGAGATAAATGTACTGCGGGATGTTGGCGTTCTTCCGGCCAAGCGCCCGCCCAACCATCGCGGCAAGACTCGGCGCTTTCACACCCGCGGGGAAAAGGTAGCCCGTATTGGCGTAATACTGCGCCTTCAGATGGACCGCGCCGAATTTCGTGTCGCTGCTCAGCGTCCGCAGAACCGCGCCCTTGTCCATAACGCCCGCGATATTCTCCAACCCCTTTCCGAACGAAACCCCGTCGGCCTTGGTCGGGATCAGCGGGCAGGTGCCCAGCATTTCGCTCCCCTTCATTCCTGCGACAAACGGCGTGTGCTTCTTCGGGTCCCACATGTCGGTGTGGGCCATGCCGCCGGGCAGGTAGATGATCACGCAGGCGTCCGCCTTGGCGGCGATCTTTTCAACCGCTTTCGGCGTGCTCGGCCGAACCTCAATGTCATCGGCCCATACGCGTGGCGAAATCGCCGCCGCCGCAAGCGCGGCCGAGCCTTTCAAAAATTCGCGGCGATTGGCAGTGATGCGTTTCATGTGCATTACCTCAGGTACTCAAACTCCGGCCCGCAGAAGAGGCTCCAGAACAGATCGGAGACGCCGCCCGCAAGGCCGCCGTTACCAGTCGATTCGCGGAGGAAATCAGCAGCGCGTGTGGCCTCAGGCTCAGACGGCTGACGGCTGAGCGCCGCCCAATACACCTGCGTCGTGACCGCCTCGACATCTTTCTGACTGGCAAGTTCGCCGACCAGTTTCCCCTTCGCAACCAGGTTCTGAATTTCGGTGCCGTTGAGCAGCTCAAGCGATTGCACGACGGCGGCATCGTCCGAGCGTCCAGTGCTGATTTCGGATCGGGACGAGGGACGGCCAAGGGCTCGCGTCAGGGCGGTCGATGCGTTGGAAGCGTAGATCCGGTCTTTGCGATCGAGTTTCTGGGTGACGCCCATGCGAACGCTGTCGATGGTCTGTTCGGCCGTCAGTCTTCGAAGAGAGGGCGATCGAAAATACCGTTGGGCACCTGGCTTGGCCACATCGAATTTATCGTCAAGCGCCGGATCAAATCGCATCTGATACGTGCGGCTGGTCAGGATAAGGCGAGTCGTGTGCTTCAGGTCATAACCGTTGCGGATGAAGTCCTGCGCGAGCCATTCCAGCAGTTCCGGATGCGACGGCGGCGTGTCCTCGCGGTAATCGTCGGCCGGCTCGATCAGGCCAAGGCCCAGATATCGCTTCCACAATCGGTTGACGATCGTCTTGGCAAACCGGCCATTGCAAGGATCGACAAGGCTGAGCGTCAGCAACTGCAATCGCGATGCGGTCGCGGCATCGGCCGGCAGTTCCGGCAGATCAAACGGAAACCGCGCGGGGACATACTTACCGCTCGACTTTTCGCAGCGGATCAGCTCGACGTCCTTGTCGGCGAACAATCCGGCAAAAGCCAGGAAGCGCGACTGTGGCCATTCGGTGTTCAGGAAGTGGTTGTGGCAACTGGCACACTTCATACTGGTGCCGAGAAAAACCTGCGCGGTGTTGGCGGCCGTCACAAGGGTGGCGTTGTGATTCCCTTTCAAAACATAATCGTTTGGACCGCCAGGCTGCTTCTTTGCCTTCGCCTGGCTGTTGGCAGCAAGCGACGGGTCGACAAGCTCGACGACCATCTGGTCGTATGGCTTGTTTTGTTCAAACGTGCGGACGATCCAGTCGTGATAATTGGTGTGGGCGACAATGCCGCCAACCGACACATTGCTGCCCAGCGCCTCTTCCCAGAACGGCGTCCAGTTGGCGGCATAATCCGCGTTGCGCGCAAGCAACTCTTCGACGAGGGTCACGCGTTTGTCAGGTGATTTATCTTCGACAAATCGCTTCGCTTCCGCGGAAGTTGGAATAACGCCGATGACATCCAGAAAAACACGTCGCACAAAAACGCTGTCATCACAGAGACCCAGCCCGGCTTTGCTTCGCAGCGCCGGTTCCCACTTTGCCAGGATGAACTGGTCGATTGCGTTGAATGTCGCTCCGCTTTCCGGGATCGGCGGCGGTGTTGGCGTGGGAGGGAGTTTGGCGATTCGCTCTTCGCGCCATTTTGCGAGAACTTCATCTTTGTCTTTGGAGGTATTGAACTTTGGATCGAGAATCGTCCTGGCCAATGAACTGACGTGTGTGGTCGTTGGTCGGCGCGTGCTGGAACGAGAGGTGGGGGCCAATGCAACGCCGCCGGAATCATCGGCGGCGCCGGCGCTGATCCACATTCGGATCAGATGCAGTTGTTCTTCGGTAAGAACTGGATCGCCCTTGGGCATCTGTGGCGTTTTGAGGCCGCGGATGTATTGGACGATTGCGCTTTCATCAGGCTGCTTCGCGACAACGCCCGGCCCAGCCTTCTTTCCTTTCTTCAGCAGGTTTGCAACGGAAGTGGTTTCGAATTCACCCTTGCGATCATCTGCGTTGTGGCAATCGCCGCACTTCTCGTCGAGGAGCGGACGAATCTGGCGGGCGTAACTTACCTTCGCGGCGGCGGCCGGGTCGATCGATCGAATGGCGATTTCGACGACCTTCTTCGGACTCTCAGAGTCGGCGGCGAAACCCGGATTGCAGATTCCCACCATTCCCACGGCAATCAGCGCAAGTGGGATGCAGCGATGGCAAAAGTGTATTCGCATGTGTCTCCAACAGTTCCGCCAGACCAGAATGATACCGAGAGATGCTGAGCGTCGTTGCGACTACCGACGCGACGCCGATAAACATTGCGTTGCGCGTTTAATTCGGTCTCGAACAGCGGCCCATGCGGGTGAATTCGGAGGCATTTCGATGTAGATGGTCTCAACCTTTTGATAATCGAATTCGCGCAGGGTGCTGTATAAAGTTCGGGCGTATTCCACTGGATCGGTGCTCATTGATTTAACTTTCGGTGATGGCGACGTCACCGGCGACAAGAGGACGATCGCGACAGGCTCCTTCTGATTCGCATATTGACGGATGATTTCTTTGGCCTGCTCTGCTTCAAAACGGAATGCGGCTGCTTTGGGTGCATAATGCAGCGCGTGTTGTCCTGGACTTACGGCCGCGGTTTCAGCGAGTACTGAACCGGATAAGATTTGGATGGGCCCGATCTGTTGTTCGATCTGGTCGCGACTTGTGCCGCCGGGGCGGAGGATGGTGGGGGGATTGGTGGTGAGGTCGAGGACGGTGGATTCGATGCCTATCTCGCACGGGCCGCCGTCGAGGATGAGATCGAAAGCGTTGCCCAGATCATCGCGCACGTGCTGGGCGGTGGTGGGGGAGAGGTGGTTGGACCGATTGGCGCTGGGCCCGGCGAGGGGGCCGTCGAATTGCTGGAGGAGGCGGAGGGTCAGTGGATGATTGGGCGCACGCAATCCGACGGTGCCGCGGCCGGCGGTGACGAGATCAACGATGCTTGAGCGCTTTGGAAGTACGAGGGTGAGCGGGCCGGGCCAGAAGTGTCTGGCGAGAGTCGTTGCCGTTTCGGGCCAGTCGGCTGCGTAGCGGCGGGCCACCGATTCATCAGCAACGTGAACAATCAGTGGATTGGTGGAGGGCCGGCCTTTGGCGCGGAAGATCTTCTCAACAGCGGCCACGTTGGTTGCGTCGGCGCCGAGGCCATAGACGGTCTCAGTGGGGAACGCTACGAGGCCGCCGGCGCGGAGGATGGAAGCAGCATCAGTGACGTCTGACATGGAGCGCATGGCTTCCTACTCTTCCGCAATCTCTTCCTGGATCAGCCATTTCTTTGTTTCTTCAATGTCGGAACAGATTAGAAAGACTTCCTGGACGGTGCCAGTTCCTGTATAAAGACATTTTAATCCGGCGGGGGTTGGGTATTGGATTTTGAAGCTGGGCGGTGTTTTGCCGCGGCGGACTTTGATTCGGCCGGGGACGATGCGGGTGACGTGGGGGCAGTCGCGGACGATGAGGTCGAGGATCTTGTCGAGGCCTCCGACTCTTCCGTGCTGGCGTTTGATGCGGCCGAACTTCATGGGGTGGATTATAGGTGGTTTGAATTCGGGCGGGTGGGTTCTATGATCGCGCCTACTTTTTGAGGAGATGGTTTTATGGCAGATGCACTGAAGGTTGGCGATGTGGCGCCCGAGTTTGAGTTGATGGATCAAGACAAGAACAAGGTGAAGCTTTCGGATCTCCGCGGGAAGCGGGTGGTGCTGTTGTTTTATCCGATGGACTTTTCGCCGGTGTGCACTGAGGAACATTGCAAGTTTGGGCCGGAGCTCGGGACGATTGCGCCGGATGCGAACACTGTGGTGTTTGGGGTGAGCTGCGACAGTCCTTTTTCGCATGCGGCTTATCGGAAGCAGTACGCGATTCCGTATTCGCTGCTGGCGGATCCGACTCGGAAGATGGCCAAGGCTTACGGGATGTGGGCCGGGGAAGAGCCTTATAACTGCACTAAGCGTGGGACTGTTGTTGTTGATGCCGCGGGGAAGATTGCGTTTTATCAGGAGGTCGCGATGCGGGAGCCTCGCAAGGTGGAGGATCTTGTGGCTGCTGCGTCCGCTTGAATTCAGATTACCGCCGAGACGCAGAGTCGCTGAGGAATACGCAGAGAATTGGGTCAGCTTTCTAGATCGTGCGATGGTGGAGCAACCTCGGTTGATTCTTCGCGGCCGAGCAACTCGCGGTCTTCGCGAATCTGCCGCTGCCATGCGACTGGATCGGTGATTTCGCATAGAGCGCCTAGCTTCGACAGACTCTTCAGAGCGGCTGCCATTCGCCGGCCTCGTTCAAACTGGCTGAGGGTGAACGGCATTATTCGTTGCCTAGTTTTTTGTAGTACTCCTTGAGGGCTTCGCTCCATTGGGCTGGGAGCTGGCCTTTCATGGCGTCGTTGATTCCTTCTTGTACTTTTGTATTGGACTGTGGCGTGGTGTCGTGCTGGACGTTGATTTGGCCTGCTAAAAGCATCTGGGTGGTGTCGAGGCTGTCGAGGAGAACGTCGCGGCGGCGGAGGGCGTTGTTGTAGCGGTTGGCCTTGAGGTCAGCTTCGTTGCGCTTCATCAGGGATACGGAGCCGTCGAGCTTAAAGTTGTCGTAGTGGCCTGCGCCCATTTTGAGGTCGAGCTTTTCGGCCTTGTTGCGGAGCTGGGCCTGTTTGTCGGCGAGGCGGCTCAGGGTTTCTTCTTTTTGTTTGGGGGCGAGGGGACCTTCGAGGCCCTGGCCGCCCTGGCCTGAGAGTTTGCCGCCGCCGGTTGCGCCGCCGGTGGGGTCTTTGCTTTCGTCCTTGACCTGGCCTTTGGCGAAGGGGGTTGGGTCGAGGCGGGTTGGGGTGGGGCGGCCGCCTTTGCCGCTGGCGTGGTCTTCGGCCATTTCGCCGGAGGATTTGCCGGAGCGGCCTTCTCCGGAGCGGCCGTTCATTTCGTTGTCGTTGGGGTTCACATTGGCGGTGACGCCTTTGGCGCTCATGTCGGCGATGGGGCCGTCGGCGACGTCCATGCCAGCGGCTTTGTCGGCGGAGTCGAGCCAGGAACTGGTGGCGTCTTCCATTTCGTCGAAGAGGTCTTCCTGCTGCTCCATCAACTCGCCGACCATGTCTTCGAGCTCCTTGGGGAGCTCGGGGGCGGGGACGTCGGTTTTGGCGGTGGGCTCTTCGAGCGTCCACTGCTGGCGATCGGGGGTGTTGGCGAGCCACTTTTCGATGTTGCTGGTGATTTCCTTGGCGAGTTCGAGGCCCATCTCTTCGAGGGGGACAGCGATCTCGGCGGCCTTTTGCTTGAGGGCGTCCTTGGCCATGGTGA
>JBBRHH010000118.1:0-12722 GCA_038222915.1 Tepidisphaerales bacterium | reverse complement strand
CCAAGGTTGCCGCTGCCGCCAATTAATCGGAAGCTGACTGCCGCCGAGCCCACCACTTGAAGCGTTCCGCCGGTGATTTGATAAGTGGCCGGAGCGTCCGGGGTCTCAGCGATCCTGAGTCCAGACCCAACAGTATGGGTTCCTCCGGTCTGTGTGAACGTTGCCGGGCCGGCACTGCCAATATGCTCACTACCCGTAACGCTCAGAACCCCGTCGCCGCCAAGATTGTAGGCCGCCGTGCCCGACGGAACCGTCCCCACAAACAGCCCCTGCGGGGACAGCGTAGTGCCGATCAGCACACTGCCGCCAGTCTGGTTGACAGCGCTGCTTGAATTGCTGCCCACGGCCAGCAACTTCATCAGATGCAGAGTTTGACCGTCGCCTACGTTCAATGTCGAGCCGAACGGCCCCGACGGCACCACCCCGACGAACTGGTCCACGATAGTCAGACTTCCGCCGGTCCAGTTGAAATGGCCGGGGTTTCCAGTCGTGTCCAGCGAACCAACCTGGAGCGTGCCGCCGGAAAAATTGACCTGTCCCTGCTCCCAGATTTTGAGCGTATCTGAAATGGTGGCAGTCCCACTTGCCATCTGAAACAATCCGTTGCCTTTGCCCCCTAGATCGGGGCGGGAACCGTCGGATCCGCCAACATTCACGCTCCCGCTGATCGTCGCAATGCCGTTGCCGCTGAGGTAATAGCGGCCGGTCGAATCGAAAGTCCCCGGAGTGCCCACGGCAATGTTCATATCAACCGGTGTGCTGGTCGTCCCCAGAGTCAACGATCCGCCAGTCTGTGTCAGCGTGGCATCGCCTCCAAAATCGCCGATCCACACGGCCCCATGCGCAACATTCACCGCGCCGCCGCTCAAATTGAATGACGTTCCGAGCGACTTCTGTCCATACCCCATAAAAATGCCCTGAGCAGAACTGAGCTGACCTCCATTTATGTTGTAATGACTGGCAAGATTGTCGTCGTGAATGGCGTCGTCGCTCAAGAGAACATTGCCAACGACGGTATTCGTTCCGCCGAGTTGATCGTACGACGAATTGGAACTAAGAATCAGGCCTTGACCGTCAAACGATGCAGTTCCGCCTAACTGCTGGATGCTGCCGAACTTGAACTGCGAATTTATGAAAGTGTCTTGCGAGCCTGGGCCTTGATTGAAGCTGAACTGTATGTCAGGAGTACTGCTGTGGAGGGTGCCATTGAACAGTTGGACGGTATTCGCGGAAACAAGTCCATCTCCGAGCAATTGCACATTGCCCGAGCCCGCTTGCCCTGGCAGAAAAGGATTCTGACCGATGACCAGTTGGTTGGTGGCCAGGTTTTGCTGGTGCTGATCACTTCCAGGAAATGTGAGTGTGGCCGTGCCTCCATTGGCGCCAGTCACATTGATCAGGCTAAGCACTGCGGAAGAGCCAAGAGTGTCATACGTCACAGAAGCGTTCGACAACGTCGAGCTGATGATCGCCTGATCCCCATTTCCCGGCACGCCTGACAAATTCAAAGCGTCACGCCAGTTCGACGCATTGCTCCAGGCGCCGCCGGCCGGCCCAATGTAGTTAAAAGTCTTGTCCGCGGCATGCGCCGTGTTGGCGATAGCGGCCATCGCTGCCATCGCCAGCGCCGTGCTACGCAAATGGGAATGACGTGGCGCAGAGCAAACTTGTCTCCGAGCGCCCCGTGTTTTAATTGTCATGTTGAATTGCCCTTCCAAAATCGGCCGACCTCTGTTCAAAGACCCCGCCGCCACCACCCAAAATCCCGCCATCTGATCAAAAAAGGATCCGCAGAATTTCAGTGCCCAATGGCTGACATGGCCCGTCCGTTCATAGCCTACTCCGCTCGTCCGATAAAAGATCCGCGATATGCGAAAAATGACGAAAACGTAATCAAAGTCCACAAATAGCTACAAACATCTGGTTAATCAGCAGCCGTAACGACTCGGCCGGCCGGAATGGTTTGCGTTACAATCCGGCCGGGTCGCCCGCCCGCGAGTATGCCGCATTACGTTGGTCAGATCAGCGCACTTGGCGAAGACCGCCCAAGCGCCGCCTCCGCCCCAGCAGTCCCAGGCACGCCAAGCCGGAAATCATCATCGTCCCGGGCTCTGGCACAGCAGTGAGAGTGACCGTAGCTGCCATCGAAGCATGGTCGTGGGCGGTCGTGTAGTCGCCGGTGTTGCTCGTCTGGTCTCCCGAGTTGCTGCCGATTTCGATGTAGTACGTGCCCGGGGCCACATTGATGTGCCCCGTGCCGATGTTACTTCCGTCCCGATTCTCGGTTATGGCAAGGAATAGTTGGTCGCCGCCGTCGTCCTTGATCTGCACCTTCGTGCCGCCATAGGCGTCGCTAAAGAGGTCGTAGTCGAGATCAATCGAAATGGGCGAGGGTGACGAAAAATAGAGCCTCCCAAACACGTTCGCACCGGAACCACTACCCACGCCGCTGCCGGACTCCGACTCCTGGATATTGAATGTAACGCCGAACTGTGTGTCCGAACCCGGTGCAAATCCGCCATTGGCCGTAAAATTCAGCGTCGCTTGGGCTGCGTCAGTGCCCGGTTCCGTGCTTGTTGACGTGTACGCGAACGACAGGGGCGGGGCAAATCCGTTCGTGGGATGGTCATCCGTAGTCGAATTCCCTCCGGCCGTCGCATGAGTGCTATAGGAGAAGTTTGTTCCCCCAAATCCGGTAACCGTTAAAGGATCGGCCTGAGCCGCCGAAACCATGAGCGAGCCCGCGAGTACAATCAAAATTCGAGTTAATCGCATAAATTCTCCGTGAAAAATAGTTGGGAAGATTCGTTATTAGCTGGATGTGAAGGTGCAGAAACGTCATATCAACACGAACTTGGCCCAGCGGCATACCGGACGAGCTCATGCATGAATGTAGAATGGCCCGATCAGTAACCGACTCCTTTCTTCATTCTCAATGGACGACAGTCGGCGAACGGCGTGAACGAACCCACCAGACGGCAGGTGCCGAGACTCCCGGTTGACACACAGGCCCAATAAAATCAGCGAATTTGTGGCTGAGCTTGCCTGTTAAGGGATAAGTACGCAGCCTGCAGGCGCATCTTGCGCGCAGATTTGAACAGGCTGAGATTGCTCAAGAAATGTGGAAACTTGCGGGGAAGGATACTTCTCAGCGTCCGCGCATCGCTTCCCGCTCATGCACCGTCAGCGCATCCCAAACCCACACCGTCCCATCCCGGCAACCGGCCGCCACCCGCGTGTCATCAGGACTAAACGCCGCAGCCATCACCCACGCCCGCGGCCCGCGCAGCGTGAGATAAAGCTGCCCACTGCGCGGATCCCAGATTCGCACCGCGTCATCCCCGCCCGCACTCACCAGCCGAGTCCCGTCGTGGCTGAACTCCACCGTGCAAACCACCCCGGTGTTGCCGGCCAGCACACGCAGCAGTACCCCGTCTTTCGCGTTCCAGATGCGCACCGTCGAGTCATACGAGCAGGTCGCGATCAGCTGTCCATCAGGACTGAACGCCGCCCACCGCACGTAATGCGTATGTCCGTCCAGTGTGAGAATGACTTTGCGCGTAGCGGCATCCCAGACATGTGCGGATTGGTCCCACGAAGTAGTCACAATCCGGCTCCCATCGGGGCTGTAGATCGCCGTCTCCATCCGCCCATGGTCCTGCAGCGTCGCCACCGATTTCCCAGTCGCAGCGTCCCAGATGCGCGCAGTTTCGTCCCACGAGGATGAAAGTACAAAGCGTCCATCGCGACTGAACACCGCGCGGCTGACGTCCACCTGATGCCCGACCAGCGGCAGTGGTTGCGAAAGCGTCGTGGCGTCCCACAGCCGCACCGTCGCATCGGCCGACGCCGTGACGATTTTCAAACCGTCGGGGCTGAAGTCAGCGGTATGAACAGCGCTTTGATGTTCCAGCACACGGAGTTGCGCCCCCGTTTCGATGTCCCAGATGCGGGCGGTCATGTCATTGCCCGCTGTGAGCAGGCGTTTCCCATCCGGGCTGAATCGAACCGACGAAAGTTCACTGTTATGTCCGCTCAGCATGACCGGGCCGTGCCGAACGCGTGCATCCCAAACGCGGATGGACTGATCCAGGGCGGCGGAAACGATCTGCGAGCCGTCCGGGCTGAAGGCAATGAAATGGAATACCGACGATTCATGTCCTCGCAGGGCAAGAATCCCTTGGCCGCTGGTGGCATCCCACACGCGAAGTCCGCTGCCAACATCTCCGGTCGCGATGCGCTGACCATCCGGCGAAAAGCACCCGGCGACAACACTTCGCTCCTCTCCCTTGAACGCCATCAGCATTTTGTCGCTCGACCAGTTCCAGACTTGAGCGTCTGCCGATTCGACGCAGAGCAGCACCCGGCCGCCATCGGGGCTCAATGCGCCGTTGCACACCTTGTCTTCTCCGCGATGCCGCCAGAGCGATTCGCCGGTGGACGTATCCCACACCTCAGCCGTGCCATCGGAGGAGCAGGTGAGGAATTTTTTGCTGTCGGCACTGAATGGGCCGGCACGGCTCCCGTAGTGATGCCCTTCCAAAGTCCTGATCCGATCGCCGGTATCCGAATCCCAAAGGATGACCCAACCATCGACGGACCTGCTCAGAACCCTCCGCCCGTCGGGGCTGAACGATGCCCCTGTCGCAACAGCGCGGTCGTCGGCCAGCGTTCGAATGACGCGCAGCGTCACCGCATCGACAACCCGTACTTCCTTTTGCCAAACGACCAGAAGCCGGGTGCCCGACGCGTCGAATGCGCTCACGCCAACCGTTCCCTCCCCAAGATCACCCGTTTGCACCGGCTGCCCCGTCTCCATGTCCCAGATCGTCAGATACCGCCCATCCCGCACCGTTGCCGTGCGCTTCGTCTTAGAACAGATCGCGCCGAATTTTCCGTCATAACGAATCGTAATCAGCGCCGGATCCGTCCGCGCCAATTCATACCGCCACTCCCAGCCGCGCATCACCGCCGGCACATCCAGCAGCCACTTCCGCGCAGTCCCCATGTCCCCCTGTTCAAATGCCATATCCGAAGCCGCCAGCGCCGAAAGATACCCCCGCGACTCCGCAAGCCCCCGCTGCCGCGCCCCCTCCTCCTTCTCGCGCACCGCAATAGACATCGCATTCTGCGTACGCAGATTCGCCAGGTTCAGCCCATGAATGTGCAGCCCAACGAAAAATGCGATCGCCAGGATCACGCCGGTCGTCACCGCCAACGCCACACGATTCCGCCGCACCGCCTTCTTCAACCGATACCCCACCGAATCCGGCCGCGCCACCAGCGGAACATTGTTCAGGTAATTGCGGATGTCCGCGGCCAGTTCCAGCGGGCTCGCATAGCGCCGCTCCCGGTCCTTCCGCATCGCCATCAACGGAATCCAGTCCAACTCCGTCCGCAAATGCTGCATCATCGGCGCCCGTTGTGTCTGCCGCGCATGGGCGATGGTGGTGCCGGCGGATACCTCCAGCAACCCAAGCCGCTGGCTGGGTCGCGGCGGATCGACTTCCCGGATCAATCGACGGATCTCCGCCTCCGACGCCTTGGCCAGTTGATGTGGATCAAACGGCTTCACGCCCGCGAGCAATTCGTACAGCAGCGTGCCAAGCGAATAGACATCGCTCCGCGTATCGACGTCAGGGCTGCCATCGGCCTGTTCCGGGCTCATCGCCTCATATGTCCCGATCGCATGCCCATGCAGCGTCCAGTAGGTCTGCCCCATCAATCGGTCGCCCGCCACCGCCTTGGCGATCCCAAAGTCGATCACCTTCACTGTCGGCTTTCCATCCACGACCAGCGCCATCACGTTGGATGCCTTGATGTCCCGATGGATGATCCCCTTCGCATGGGCATGCGCCACCGCCTCGCAGGCCTGGATAAACAGGTCCAGCCGTTGCGAGATGCTCAACCGGTTCTCGTCACAGAACCGCGTGATCGCCACCCCTGCCACATATTCCATTACAAAGTAGGGCCTTCCTCGGCCATCGACCCCCGCGTCATACACCTTCGCGATATTCGCATGATCCATCCGCGACAAAGCTTGCCGCTCCGCCTCAAACCGCCGCATCACCTCGCTGGTCTCATGCCCGCCCTTGATCACCTTCAGCGCCACCATACGCCCCGTCGGCGTCGATTCCCTGGCCTTGAAAACAACCCCCATTCCCCCTTCGCCGATCCGTTCCAGCAGCCGGTACGGCCCGATCTCCTCAAAACCCTGCTCGACCAGTTCATCGTCCTCGCGAACCGTGTCGCTCAGCAGCTCAGCCAGAGTGTCGGGATCCGCTTCATGCGCATACTCGGATGCCGGCCGGGGGGTATCGCTCAATGCTCCTCCTCCCCCCGCAAGTACGCATGAGAACGCTCCCGCTTGCGCGCGGACGCAAAAATCGCATACAGATCATCTATTTCCTCCGCCACCCGCGCGCCATCCAGTTCATATCGCGCCACCACCGATTCCAGCGCCCGCTTGAATCGCCGCTTCGCCGTGACCAGTAAATTCGAAACTGTTTCCGCGCCAACCCCCAACTCACCCGCCAGTTCCCCCACTGGCGTTGCCGCATCCCCAAGCATCGGCACCAGCATCCGCCCCTCAAACACTCGCCACAGGTCCGGCCGTTTCTCGGCCATGCACTCCGCCTTCAAACGCTCAAACGCTTGTCCCAGCACCGACCGCGCCCACATCAACTCAAACTCCGCGGCCGGCGAAGCATCGGGCGAAACAAATTGCTGCTGGCTGGAAACCTGCGTCACCCCTTGAGCTGGCATTCGACGTGAAGCCCGCTTGTGCCTCGATTTGCTGACAATAAAATTATCCAATGCCCGCAGCAGATAAAACCGAAATCGACCCTTCGCCCGATCCACGCCCGCCAGTAGTCTTTTCTCCAGCACCTGGGAAGCAATAAAATCCTGCAGCAGATCCGCCGCATCGGCCCGATCCGGCCCCAGTGTGCTCTCAAGGTATGAGAGCAATGGTTCCAGGTACCCGCGCAACAACTCGGCCAGCGCCTCCTGCTGCGCATCTTCACTCCCAACGCCAGCCCTCCCAATCAGCGTCCAATGCGTCGAAGGGAAAACCACCCTGAACTTGTGCCTGCCCATTCCATCAAAGTATACCCGATTGGCCATACCTGCACCGGACTTGCGGTCAACCTCCCCCAATAAATTCTAACCTTTCCGTTGACAAACGCGATAAACCCAAACATTTACTTGACAACTCCTGCCGCCCCCACTACACTCCCCACAGCGAGAAACATCATCGAAAGGGGAAAAAAATGCCGCCCAAAATCCGCATCGCCCGCTCCTTCCCTTCGTCGCTCTCTTCTTATTCAGCATTCTGCACTCTGAAATCTGCATTCCCCACCCACGTCGGTTGGTGGTCGGTTAGTGGTCGGTTTGAAACGACCAACCGCCACCCTCGCCTCATACCAATCATCGACCAAACAAGCACTTGCGAAAAACCGCGACGCCAGAACCGACATCCAACTCAATTGCGCGCATTTTTTTGCACCACCCAGCACTCCGTCGGAAAGGGGAGAAAAGAGGGAGAAAAAGAGGAGAGTTCGGGGGCGATTATTTCGGAGCAAACCGGCCTAAGCCCCTGTCAATCCTAATCTCCCAAATCCACACAAGCGAAAACAAATCAAGCAGCGCCCAAAACACAAAAACCGCGCCCACCCTTCGTCATCGGGATTTGGTCCTTTGCTGGCCCCGTCGTGTGCCCTTGCGCCTTGGTCATTCTCCGCATCGCTTCTCAACTCCGCCTACCGCCTACTGCCCACCGCCAACTCCCCCTACAATTCGCCGATGCGTATCGCCCTCGCCCAAATCAATCCCATCGTCGGCGACATTGCCTACAATTCCCGCAAGATCACCGACAACATCGCACGTGCGAAGGCCGCCGGCGCTCAGATGGTTGTCTTTCCTGAGCTTGCCATCACTGGCTATCCGCCCAAGGATCTCCTCCTCAAACCGCAGTTTGTCGAGGACAACCTCCGCGCTGTCGAGGAGATCGCCAAAGGCGTTCACGGCCTCGACGTCATCGTCGGCTACGCCGATCGCAATCTCCAGCCCATCGGCCGGCCCCTGCACAACGCCGTTGCCATGCTCCGGGATGGCCGGGTCGTCAGCCGCCATTTCAAAACCCTCCTCCCCACCTACGACGTCTTCGACGAAAGCCGCTACTTCGAGCCCGGCCCCCTCAACGAAACCGAAAACCTCGTCAAGATTCAGGGCATCACCTGTGGCCTCTCCGTCTGCGAAGATCTCTGGAACGACGAAAAACTCATCGACCGCCGCCTTTATCACCAGAATCCCATCGCTGATCTCATCGCCGCCGGCGCAGAGCTGCTTGTTAATTCCAGCGCGAGCCCGTTCGTCGTCAACAAGCACAACTTCCGCCTCCAGCTTTTCGGCGAGCAAGTCCGCCGCCTCAACAAGCCCCTCGTCTACGTCAATCAGGTGGGGGGGAACGATGAGTTGGTCTTCGACGGCAACAGCCTCGTCCTCGACGCCGGCGGCAACGTCGTCGCCCAGGCGAGGGATTTCGAAGAGGACCTCCTCGTTGTCGATATGGACAATCTCCACATCCACACCCGCGCGACCCACTCCACCGGCGTCGAATCCATCTACAAAGCCCTCGTCCTCGGCCTCCGCGACTACGTCCGCAAATGCGGCTTCAAGTCCGTCGTCCTTGGCCTCTCCGGCGGCATCGACTCCGCCCTCACCGCAGCCATCGCCGTCGACGCACTCGGCAAACAGCACGTCACCGGCGTCGCCATGCCAAGCCGTTTCAGCTCCGGCCATTCTGTATCCGACGCCGAATTGCTCGCCCGAAATCTCGGCATCGAATTCCACATCCTCCCCATCAAGGACGTTCACGACGAATTCGAAAAAACCCTCGCCCCCGCCTTCGCCGGCCACCCGCGCGACGTCACCGAAGAAAACCTCCAGGCCCGCACCCGCGGCGTCCTCCTCATGGCCTTCTCCAACAAGTTCAACCACCTCCTCCTCACCACCGGCAACAAGTCCGAGCTCGCCGTCGGCTACTGCACCCTCTACGGCGACATGTGCGGCGGCCTCGCCGTCATCAGCGACGTCCCCAAAACCGTCGTCTATCAAATCTCCGAATTCGTCAACGAAGAGGCCGGCCAAGATCTCATCCCCCGCAACACCATCACCAAGCCCCCTTCGGCCGAACTCCGCCCCGACCAGACCGATCAGGATTCCCTCCCACCCTACGAAGTCCTCGACGCCATCATGCACCGCTACGTCGAAGAGGAGAAAGGCGCAGCCCAGATCATCGCGGAAGGCTTCGACGCGCCGACAGTCCAGCGCGTCATCAAGCTCATCGACAGAAGCGAATACAAGCGCCGCCAGGCCGCCCCAGGCCTCAAAGTCACCAGTCGCGCCTTCGGCTTCGGCCGGCGCATGCCCATCGCCCAGAACTATCAGGAGATCATTCCAACCAACGATGCAGCGCCAAAGACTTAGTCCGGCGCAGGGAGTGGGAAAATGAAATCGCTCAGGTCGATCGGCGCGGCATTGGGTTGTGCAGCTTGCGGCGGCGGTGCCGCAATCGCCGGCAGTTCCCCAAGCAAGTCGCAAGCCCGCAGGCGTACCTCCGCATCGTTGTCATGCCGAAATTCCCGCAGCACCGGAAACGCCTTCCGCCCTATCGCCTTCAATTGCTTGTGCGCAGCCTCCCGTTCCTCAAACACCAGCGACCCCATCGAACGAACCAGGTTGCGAATGTTCTCCTGCTCCTGGCTCGTCATCGGCGCGTATGGATTCGCGAGTGGCTTGTCCGACTTCAGCAAACGAATCTCTTCAATTTTCAAAGCGCGGTGATAAATGCGAATGTCATCCATCCAACCATCCATCGCCGCCACCCCTTCAGCGCCAGCCGCGCCGAAAGTCAGATGCAGATTATTCGCCGGCGGCATCGCCTGGTCCGCCAACGCCCCGATCGCGCGTCCATCGATATACAAAAGGTAATGGTTGTTCGAAAAGGTGATGGCAACATGGTACCAGTCGTTGGGAAGAGGCCGGGAGGTTGTGGGAATGGCGCGCGGCGAGCCCGTAAAGACAATCCCCCAGTTGTTGCTCACATCACTGTCGATCGCAAACCCATCCGTCTTGCCCAGCTTCTGAATCAGCCCGACGTTTCCGCTGTTGTCAGCCAGCCGCACAAAGAATGCAAAAGTAAAGTCGGCCGTAAAATTAAACTCCGGCACCGCCCCCGCATCCAGATGTCCGGCACCCTTGTTAAACCGAAAAGCAGTCCGCCCGCCAACGGCCTCCATCACGACCTTGTCCCCCGAAGCCGCCCTGGCATCGTGATGGTGGTTGCTGAAATCAACCGCAACGCCCCCATTCACACTGTCCCCGCGCCAGCATGCAACAAGATCAGGATCATCCCCGCGCGCCGGCTGCGTAGCCGGCGCGTCGGCCAATAATCCAGCCGCCAGAAAGATGGGCAGAAGGATCGCGAAGCATGGGTATCCGGATCGTACGGGTCTGCGCATGGCCGACTCCTGCGGTTGCTGTCCTGATTATACCACTCAGGTCATCCGTTGGGCACGGCTCTCCCTTAACCCAAGTTCCAAGAGCGACGATGACACTTCAAAGGACTCCGGGCAATACCGCGCCTTCCCACGAAGGCAGGAAGATCCTTCGGAACATCCCAGGTCCACGCGAATGCAGTCTCCGGGCAAAAAGCATCCCGACGCCGAAGAGCTGATCCAGCAATGGGAACAGCGCGTCCCCTTCTGGCGTCTCTGGTTAGGCCGGGCCGGCCTCCAGGGAAAGCTCATCGTCGGCTTCGTCCTCCTCCTCTTCCTCGCCCTGGGCGCAAGCTCCTGGCTCTTTGTCTACCGCAGCCGCGGCACCCTCTCCGACATCATGGGCGAGCAGGCCACCCAGCTCTCCATCTCACTGGCGCTCGCGAGCAAGCTTCCATTGAGCCAGGGCGAAACGACGGAACTCGATCGCATGGGCCGCGACCTCCTCAAGAGCCGGAACATCGTCTTCGTCGCTTTCTTCGATCCCTCGGGTAATTCCCTCGCCATCGCCTGCCGAGACCCCGATTTCAAGATCAAGGAACTGCGCTCACTTCCCAACTTTCAGAGCAACACCCAGCAGCTCATGCAGGTCCAGCGCCAGTCCACGCACGTGCTCGGCGACTATCTCCAGGTCGTCGCACCGGTGCTGGGCGTCGCACAGGACAAGAACGCGATCGAGATGCATCCGCGGCTACTGGGCTACGTCGCCGTGGGCGTCTCGCAAACGCGCGAACAGGCCCAGCTCAATCAGGTCAGCTACATGGGATTGACACTCGGCTGCCTGATCTTCATGGCAAGCCTTCCCATCGCCGCGGGAATTGTCCATCGCATCCTCCTGCCGATCCGCGAACTGGTCGTTGCGACCAACGCGATCTCGGCCGGCAACTACGATTCAAAAGTCGCCGCCCATCGGCCCGACGAGATCGGAACCCTTGCACGCTCCTTCAACGAGATGGCGCGGCGCGTCAAGCAACAGCAGGAAGAACTGAAGGTTGCCAATCGAGACCTCGCCGACGCGAATCGAGACCTGGAACAGAAAGTCTCACAACGGACACATGAGCTGGAAGCCTCAAACAAGCAGTTGTCCCTGGAGATGGCCGAGAAGGAAGACTTCCTGCGGGCCGTTTCGCACGATCTGAACGCGCCGCTTCGCAACATCGGCGGCATGGCCGCCATGCTGCTGGTCAAATATCGCGAGCGGTTCGATGACGACATCATTCATCGCCTAGAGCGGATTCAGAAGAACGTCGAGGTGGAAACGGACCTCATTTCTGAGCTCCTCGAGCTGTCACGAATCAAAACCCGGCGCCAGCGGATCGAAGATGTCGACGTGCAGGGACTCGTCCACGATCTGGGCGGCGTCTTTGAAGAAGATCTGCGCAGCCGCGGCATCACCCTCGTCAACGACGCGGGGCCGGAGGGTTTACCGCCCCTGAGCTGCGAGCGGGCCCGGGTTCGACAGGTCTTTCAAAATCTCATCGACAACGCGATCAAATACATGGGCGATGGCGCGACCAGGGAGATCCACGTCGGCGGCCGGCTGATTAACGAACAGGCTGAATTCTACGTCCGAGACACGGGTATCGGCATCGAGCCCGAAGATCTGAACAAGGTCTTCTTCGTGTTCAGGCGCGGTAAGAACTCGGCCGCATGCAACGTCGCCGGCAAGGGCGTTGGCCTGGCCAGCGTGAAGACAATCGTGGAGATGTACGGCGGCCGAATTGAGGTCGAGAGCCAGTTGGGCAAGGGAAGTACGTTCCGGTTTTCAATCGGCAAAAAGTTTGTCCCGGCGCTGGGCGGCGCGGGGCCGGAGAAGCGGATGGATCCGCCAATGGCGGCGTAACAGTTGTTTCAGGTTCGAGGAGAAGTCATGGACAAGGCATTGGATACGATCACCATCCTGCTGGTAGACGATGATGCGGATTGCCGCATGTTGATCCGTGAAGCGATCGACGAATGCAAGATTTGCAATGACGTGTGGGAGGTTCCCGACGGTAAGTCCGCCCTGGAATTCGTCCGACGCCGCGGCGAGTTCGCCGACGCACCTCGACCTGGCCTGATCTACCTCGACATCGAGATGCCCGGGTTATCGGGCCAGGATGTGCTCAAGGAGATCAAGGCAGACCCGATGCTGCGTGATATTCCGGTTGTGATGATGACCGG
>JBBRHH010000117.1:0-12751 GCA_038222915.1 Tepidisphaerales bacterium | reverse complement strand
ACCCAAAAACACAACCCCCAAACCAACCACCCCCACAACACCGAAAACCACCACCACAACCCCGAGCAACACACCCAGCTGGGGAACACGGATGAGGCGCTCGATCACCTGAACGATCGGGTGGTGCGGCAGCCGCAGTTTCCGGATCTGCGGCTGCGGCTGGCGAACCTGTATTCGGATCGCGGGGACGATACTTCAGCGGTGGATGAATATTCCAAGGCGCTTTCGCTGCATCCGGATTATCTGGATTGCCATATTGCGCTGGCGCGTCATGAGCTTCGCATGGGGCGGATTAATCCGGCGCTGGAGCATTTTCAGCGGTCGATCACGATCAATGAACAGAGCGTCGAGGCGTATATCGGGCTTGCGGTGGCGCTGCATCGCATGGGCGAAGGGCAGCGGGCGCAGGAGACGATTCAGAGCGCCGGGCGAATCGCGGGGAACAGCGATGTGTTGCTGGTACAGCTTGGAGTGCTTGAGCTGCAGGCGGAGGCCGCGGAATCGGTCGACGATGCGTTTGATCCGGCCCAGCAACTTGCCAGCAGCGAAGACGACACGCAAAGGGAATGGCTGCAGCAGCAGGTGGATCGATATGCGATGGTGCTGGCCGATCATCCAACATGGACTGATGTTCGGGTGCGGCAGGGAATGTTGCTGAAGGTGCTGGGTCGATTTGAGCGGGCGATCGCTGAATTGCAGCAGGCGGTCGAAGAGAATCCTGGATATGTAGAGGCGTGGATTCAGCTTGGGCTGACGCGGCAGGAAAGCGGCGATGCGCGTGGGGCGATGCAGGCGTTTGAGCTGGCGGTGCAATTGAGGCCGCAGTGGGCCGATCTGCATTACCGGCTTGGATTGATCTATTGCAATCAGATGGAATTCGATCTGGCAATGGAGCAGATGGAGACGGCCGCTTCGTTGAACAATACGAACGAGGACTTTCAGCGGCAGTTGTGGGTGGCGTTGCAGGGAATGCAGGTGCTTGGGCCGCGGCCCAGCGATGACATGACGGAGCGGGTGGTGCCGCTGGCGATTGGTGCGAACGAGGCGTAATGGGGAGTTGCCCTCGTTCGGCGCTCTCTGCCATGCTATAACGTCCGCCCTATGTCGGACCCGCTGCCTTTGGAAAATCAGTCGAGTGACGTGCCGCCCCCGCCCAAGGGCGCTCTGGGGATTATCTTTCTCATCCTGTTCACGGACTTCATCGGTTTCGGGATCATCATCCCGCTGCTGGCGTTTTACATTCCTGAATCGCAGGAACATCCGCTGAAAGTCACGCTACTGTTTTCGATTTATTCGATCTGCCAGTTTATCGCAGCGCCGATCCTGGGCGCTTTGAGCGACCGGTTTGGGCGCCGGCCGATCCTGGCGATCTCGCAGTTTGGCAGCGCGGTGGGATATATCCTGCTGGGTGTGGCGACGACCGTGCACTGGAGCGATCCGGCTTGGATGCTTCGGCTGGTTTTCCTGTCGCGGATCATCGATGGGTTGAGCGGCGGAAATGTTTCGACGGCGCAGGCTTATATCAGCGACGTGACGACGGCGCAGAATCGCGCGAAGGGGATGGGATTGCTGGGCGCGGCGTTTGGGATTGGGTTTTCGGTTGGGCCGGCGATGGGCGGGATTCTTGGGCACATCGATGTGAGTCTTCCGGGATATGTGGCGGCGGCGTTCAGTGTTGTGGCGGCGCTGCTGACGCTGGCGCGGCTTCCAGAGTCGCGGGTGCATAAGCCACTGGATGTGGAAGCGTGGATGCATCCGAGCCAGTTTGCTCCGGTGCTGCGCAATGCGCCGGTGGTTCAGTTTCTGCTGATTGGATTTGTGACGATGGCGGCGTTTGTGATGATGGAGAGCACGATCGCGATTTTTCTTGGCGCGCCGGCGACGTTTCACTGGGGGCGGCTGAAGGTTGGGCTTTTCTATGCGTTCATCGGGGTGATCATTGCGATTGTGCAGGGTGGGTTGATTGGTCGATTGAACAAGCGGGTCGGCGAGTGGCCGCTGGCGATTCTCGGGCCGATTTTTGTGGCGCTGGGAATGGCCGGGCTGGTGGGGATTGCGTGGATGCCGGTGCTGTGGCTGTTGTTGTTTGCGGGAGCGGTGAATGCGACGGGTCGGAGTTTGCAGCAGCCGACGCTGTCTTCGCTTCTGTCGAAGTTTGCGGGGCCGCGCGAGCAGGGGGTGACGTTTGGAATGTATCACGGGTTGAGCAGTCTGGCGCGCGTGATCGGGCCGATTGTGGCTGGGCTGACTTATCCGTTGTGGAAGCACACGGGGCCGTATTGGACGGCCGGGGTGTTGGTGCTGGTGGTGGCGCTATGGACGGCGGCGATGCGGTTGAAATATCCGACGCCGGTGGTGGGGGATCAGGCGGCTGGCAATGAGATGGCGGCCGAGGTGGCGTGATTACACGAAGGGTTACCGATTCGTCTGGGCAAATGTTCGCTGTTCATCGGACTCTGGTCGGAAACATATACCGCGAAATATTCGGCGATCGTCTGCCGTAATCGCTTGCCGTAGAAAGCACTCCGTCGTACGCGCGAAGCCGTGCGCTGACGCCCAGCTCTCAATCTCTTGAATCGCCTGACGATTTTCGGCTGCGTCGCTGTCCAATTGGATCGTGATCGCGTTCTGCCAATCTTCTGGGACGATTCTTCGGATCATGGGTGCCTCGCTCGAATGTGAGCGCACTGAAGTCAGACGTTGCGGTGAAGGTCTACTAATCCGAATGCTTGGCCAAGAGCTCCTGAATGGCGGACGCATCGCGGATGGATCCATCGCTCTTGAAAACCTCTGCCTCGACCGTTCCGTCTTCCATGAATTCAATTTCCCACCGTTCTCCCGGAACTGCCACCTTCACCATGACTGCTTCATCGCGATGTTGCGCGAGCTCGTAGTGGATCTTCGCTCCGCGAAGCTCCTGGAGGAACGATAGTAGAGTTGCGGGCTTGGTGATCATTTGTCGAACCTCTGGTCCGTTAGCAGTTTTCGAATCACCTTGAAGCCGATGTTGTTATCGCTCGCTTCAGCTTCAATCTCCTCCCACATCATACGCTCGATGTCGCTCCAGTCAGGAGAACCGCGTGGTAGGGGAGCGTTTTTCACGCACCCCTTCTTGAGACGCAATATTTCTTCGCCGGTCATGCCGGCATATTTGTGTTCGCCCACGCTGCTCCAACAACATTAAGCCAGCGTGCCGAGTTCCATTTCGTGGAGGCCTTTGCCACTGGGCACCATGGGATACACGTGCTCGTTGGGCTCGACGTAGAAGTCGACCACCACCGGGCCGTCGTGGCTTAGCATCTGGTCGACGACCTTCGGCACATCGGCCTTGTCGTCGCAGCGGATGCCCTTGATGCCGTAGGCTTCGGCCATTTTCGCGAAGCTGGGGTTCTTCATCGCCGTCTGCGAGTAGCGGCGCTGGTAGAAGAGGTCCTGCCACTGCTTGACCATGCCCTGGAAGTCGTTGTTCAGGATGCAGACTTTCACGGGGATGTTGTACTCGGCCATGGTGGCGAGCTCGTAGGAGGTCATCTGGAATGACGCATCGCCGTCGATGTCGATAACGGTTCGGCCTGGGCTGCCAAGCTGCGCGCCGATGGCGCTGGGGAGGCCGTACCCCATGGTACCGAGGCCGCCGGAGGTGATCATCTGGCGGGGCTGGGTCCAGCGGTAGAACTGGGCGGCCCACATCTGATGCTGGCCGACGCCCGTGGTGATGATGGCGTTGCCCTTGGTCTGGCGGTTCAATTCCTCGATGACGTACTGGGGTTTGGCGTTCTTGGAGTCATCGAAATATTTGAAGGGGTAGCGCTTCTTCCAACCTTCAACCTGCTCGAACCATGCTTTGCGCGGGCGGTGTTCGATCTGGTCGGCCATGGCTTCGAGGGAGACCCTGGCGTCGCCGATGACGGCCACGTCCACGTCGACATTCTTGCTGATGGAAGAGGGGTCGATGTCGATGTGGATGATCTTGGCGTTGGGGGCGAAGGTGGCGAGATTGCCGGTGACGCGGTCGTCGAAGCGAGCGCCCACGGAGATCAGGCAGTCGCATTCCTGCACGGCGTAGTTGGCGTAGGCGCTTCCGTGCATGCCGAGCATGTGGAGGCTACGCGGGCTGTTTTCGTCAAAGGCGCCGAGGCCGAGGAGGGTGGTGGTACAGGGGATGTTGCCCTTTTCGGCGATTTTGCGGACGGCGTCGTGTGCGCCGGCGATGATTGCTCCGCCGCCGACGTAGAGGACGGGCTTTTCACTGCGGTTGATCAATTCAGCGGCCTGCTCGACCTGGCGGGCGTGGTTGATGTCTTTCATGGCGAGGCGCTTGCGGGAGATGACGTGCTCGCGCGGGGCGTCGCTGACTTCCTCGGGACAGATTGCGGTGGTGACATCCTTGGGCAGATCGACGAGGACGGGCCCCGGCCGGCCGGAAGTGGCGATGGCGAAGGCTTCGTTGATGACGCGGGGGAGTTCGCGGACGTCCTTCACCAGATAATTCCATTTGGTGCAGGGGCGGCTGATGCCAGTGACGTCGGCTTCCTGGAAGGCGTCATTGCCGATCACCTTGGTGGCGACCTGGCCGCTGAAGACGAGGATGGGGATGGAATCCATCTGTGCGGTGGCGAGGGGAGTGATGGTGTTGGTTGCGCCGGGGCCGGAGGTGACGATGCAGATGCCGGGCTTTCCGGTGACGCGGGCGTAGCCGTCGGCGCAGTGGCCGGAGGCTTGTTCGTGGCGGTTGAGGATGAACTTGGCGGGGGTTCGATAGAGTTCGTCGAAGACGGGGAGGATGGCGCCGCCCGGGTAGCCGAACATGATTTCCACCTTATGCTGCTGGATGAGCATTTCGTGGAAGATCTTGGCTCCGGTTTTCCCTTTGTAGCGGGGTTTGCCGTCGGTGGCGGGCTGGGAAGACTTCACGTTCTGGTCGATGAGCGTCATGGAGGTTACCTCTTGGCCGTAATTATCCCGGTCTTTTGACCGGCAATGGGTTGAGGATACGGGCATCCCCACCGTGGTTCAACGTAATTTAGAGAAGAATGACTGTGACTAGGTGGACAATAAAATCGGTAAAACAGGCCGATAGGATGGAGTGGGCCGGTCGCGGCCGACGCGGATCCTTGCAAAAGGTCAGGCGAGGGCAAGCGGTGCCGGCCTATCGTACAGCGACCGTAAGTCGCACAGATAGGGGGGATCCGAGCTTCATATATTGTCCTTCGGTCGCCGGTTTGAACGATCAATGACCGGCGGTCGTTCCCGTTCGGCGGTAATGCATTTTTGGTGCATCATGCAGCCGAGTGGGCTGGGCATCATAGAAATCCATATCCTCGCCGTCAAGGTTGGGCGCAATGTAGCCCGGGCGTTTGCTCTTTTCGACTTCCTCGTGATAGGCGTCGACGACGCGCTGCTCGATTTCGTAGCGGCAGTCGGCGTTGATGGGATGGGCGATGTCGGCGTGGAGTTTCATCCGGGCGGGGCCGTTGTGCTGCTGGGACTGGTTTTGCTGGCGCAGCACCCGGGTTTCGTCGAGGCGGGTGCCGCAGTGGTTGCAGAAGCGGGCCCGGAGGTGATTTTTCTCGTCGCACTCGGGGCAGTGGTCGGAGAGTTTGCGGGAGGGCATCGCGAGGAAGAGTCCGTCGTTGCCATCGATGAGTTTTACATCGCGGATGACGAAGGCCTGGTCGAAGGTGAGGGAGCAGAACGCTTTTAACCGGCCTGCCTGGCCACCGCACAATTTAACGCGCACTTCCGTGAGCTGCATAAGGACCCCTTCTCGTCTGAAAAGCCATCCAGAGTTGTCAAACCACAGTTGTCGACTGACCTTGCAGAGATGAAGAGGCTAGATGGAAACCACTCATCAACAACACAGTCGATGCATTGACGATCTTTGACTATCGTCCCCGCGACAGGTTCCTGAATCCTTCGTTTATATAACGAAGCACGGCTGTACTTATTATCCGTGTGCTCCGAAAATGTTACAGGGCTTATTATGTTTTGTTGAGATCATCATTGATGTCCGGCGCTAACTCCACGACTTGTGCGCCGACGCTTAAATTCTCCTTAATCTCCTTTGCGGCTGCCTGTGCTTCGGGCAGTTGATCGAACAGTGAAAACAATGTGCTGCCGCTTCCACTCATTCGCACCACTCTTTGGATCACCTGTTCGGCCGTGTCGCGCAAATAGGCAAGCTCTGGTGCGACATCGAACGCAGGCGGCTCCAAATCATTGACGAGCATGGTTAGCAATTGTTGGGCCGGGAGCAGGGTCCAGTTTGTCCAATCGGGTTCACGTAACCGGGGTTCATTGTTTTCGTCATCTGACCGCGGTTTGTTTACGGACCAGTCGTTCAGCAGATCCAACCGTTTGTAAACGCCGGGCGTTGCGATCGCCTGGCTGGGGAGAATCAGGATTGCCCAGCGGACGGCGGGTTTTGCAATCGGCGCTACGATTTCACCTCGGCCCCGGCAGATATTGCTTGGGCCAAAGAGAAAAAACGGCACATCGCTTCCGAGCTGGGCCGCGAGCGGCGACAGTTCTTCGGCGCTGAGCCCGGCGTCCCAGAGGCGGTTGAGACCCAGCAGCATGCGGGCTCCATCGGAGCTGCCTCCACCGAGGCCTGCACCAATGGGGATCCGCTTGTGCAAGGCCGCAACGCCTCCAGGCGGCCGGCGCTTCTCCCACTTCCTGCCCGCGGCCGTTTCGAGCAATATTGCAGCCTTGAGTACCAGATTGCTCTGATCGCATGCAAGGTCTGCATGATTGCTGGTCAACGACCATCCCACTACCGACTGTGACTCCTCCAAATACAATTCATCGAACAACGAAACGGTACACATCCACGTTACAAGTGGATGAAATCCATCGGCGCGCGGCGATCCGACGCGCAGATGCAGATTGATCTTGGCGGGTGCTAATAAGCGCATGCGAGGAGACTAACCGACAGACGCATGCGACGTATGCGCACCGGACATCGAGTTTTTATTTTTCCGTCTACGATAAACGTTGCGACAGACATGAACCTGCATGGACATCAGATCTTTAGATATGTTGTTCCAGATCTGAACACGAGAAAACATACACCATAGTGCGCGGCGGGGTCAAGAAAATTCCATCAATTCCGTGGCGACGGCGTTAGCTGCCCATCAGTTCCTTGACCTTGGGGAGGATGGCGTCAGCCCAGATCTGATAGCCCTTGGCGTTGGGGTGGAGCGCGTCGGGCATGATCTCCTTGGGGAGGTTGCCGTCGGCGTCGAGGAACTTGTCGCCGATGTCCATGTAGAAGATGCTCTTTTTGTCTTCGAGCTTGGCGATCCTGGTGTTGATGTCCTTGATGCGGGCGCGAGCGCCGTCCTCGGCCTTGAAGCCGCGGGGGAAGATTCCGAGGAGGAGGATTTTGGAGGTGGGGCTTTTGGTGCGGATCTCGTTGACGTCGGCGGTGACGCCGTCGGCGATCTGGTCGTTGGTGTCGCCGCCGAGGTTGTTGGTGCCGATCATCATGACGACGAGCTTGGGGGTGATGCCGTCGAGTTCACCGTTCCGGAGGCGGTAGAGAACGTGCTGGGTGCGATCGCCGCCGATGCCGAAGTTGGCGGCTTTCATGGGTGCGAAGGTTGCATCCCAGACGGCCTTGCCGCCGCCGCGCCAGCCGTCGGTGATGGAGTCGCCCTGGAAGAGGAGGTCGACGTCACCTTTTTTGGCTTCTTCAACGAAGCCGAGGTGGCGGTTGAGGTCTTTGACGGCGGGCTGTGTGGCGGAGTCTTTGGGCTTGGGGGCTTTGACGGCCGGGGCGGTGGTGGGGTCCTTGGCGGAGGACAGGGTTGCGCCGGACAGAAGCGCTGACAGGGTGAGGGCGGTAACGGCGATGCGACGGTTCATGTGGCTCCTTGATGGGTGGTTTGTTCTGACGCCTTGTCATACAGCGGACATGAACCAAAGTTGTGCAGGGGAGTGTTTTGGATGCTGATTTCAAGCAGTATCCATCGAAGTCGATAGATGCTAGAGTCTGGTTTCCTCATTTTTATACAGGAAGGTTTCATGGCTGTTCCGGACGGATCGAGTGATGCGCAATTGGCTACGCTGGGGTTCAGCGTGCATGGAGATATTGCGCAGCGGGGGCAGGTATTTCGTTATAAATGCGAGCGTTGTGGTTTATGGTGGCGGCAACTCTCGCGGCTGGGGCAGGAGGCGCAGGGGATGTGCCAGAAGTGCCGGCCGATGCGGGATGGGCGGGCGGGGCGCGATAATCCTTGATTTGGAACCCTTGATTTGGGTCAACGCAACGCTTAGCCCCGATCTCTGGGACCTTTTTGGAACGAGCCGGGGGATTCGACGGCGGGGAGCCGCGTGATTTGATCCTGGGCTGCGCGTTGCTCTGGTGTATCTGTCGGGGTTACGCAGCTTGGCAAGGCTGTTAGGTAAAGGGCGGCGGTTACGTCTGGTATCTTGCGGTTGGAGAGCGCTTCGGCGTCGCGCTTGTGCTGCGCGAAGCGGCGGTCGTCGGCGATGGGCGCCTGCTGCCAGTCACGTGCCGCAGGAGGGAGGGCGTCGGCGCGGGTGTGGGCGGCGGTGACGCGGGCTTCGTTGCCGGGGAGCTTCTGATAAAGGCCTTCGTAGCGTGCGGGGTCCCAGCCGGCGCGGGCGTAGAAGGCGAAAGCGAACTGGTCGGCCTCCTGCTCTTCGGCCAGATCGAAGCGTTTGGTCAGCAGGAGCCGCATGATGTCCTGCGGTGCGGCGTCCTGGGGGAGGGCGGTGAAGTTTCGGCGGATGTGGCGGGCGAAGATGTGGGCGTATTCATGGGCGACAACGGCCGCGAGCTCGTCTTCGGTGCCGCAGCGCTGGAAGAGGGCGTTGTAGATGTAGACGTGTTCGCCGCCGGCGGTGGTGGCATTGATGACGCGGCTGCTCATGAGATGAAACTGGATGTTTTTGGAGAACATCCATTCGCTGCTGTCGACGGGCTTGTTGGGCATCTGGGCGTAGTAGTCTTTCGCGGCGAGGACGACGCGCTGGCCGATCTGCTGGACGTAGGCTTTGACGCGGGCTTCTTCTTCCATGACAGCCGGTTGCAGGGCGCGGTGGAAGGCCTGGGCCTGATCGATGACGGCGCGGTCGCCGGCGCTGGCGGCTGCGCCGCAGCCGGTGGTGGTGAGGGCCGTGGCTGCGAGGAGCAGGGTGGCGAGGATGAGGGGGACGGTACGCATAGGGGTTTACTTCACTATATAGGTAGTCGGGGTGAAGCGGGAGGGAAGTTGCCAGTCTTGTCGTGAGGGGTCGGAGTTGGAGTTGGACGTTGGGCGAATATGTGACGAGGTTGCGGGCTGAAGACGGGTTTCAGGTAGTAGGCCCAGAAGGCGGCGATTTCGCGTACGACGAAGACGGGGGTTTTGACGAGCGGTTGGTGGACGGGGACGGTGTAGACGTCGAGGAGGGAGGCGGCGAGGCCTCTTGCTATTGCGGTGGGACGTGCGCCATCCATGGCGGTCTCCTTTGCGGTTGGCGGGTTTGTGTTCATTGGAACCTCTTGGTTCACAATATAACGGTGCATCATGCCTCCAGGCGTTTTCGGGCTACGCGTTCCAACAGGCGGGCGACGAGGGCGGTCCAGCCGGTTTGGTGGGTTGCGCCTATGCCTTTGCCGGTGTCGCCATGGAAGTATTCGTTGAAGAGGACGAGCTCGCGGTAGTGGGGGTCGGTGGCGTAGCGGGGGTCGTCGCCGAAGCAGGGGCGGTGGCCGGCGGAGTTGGGGAGGAAGATGCTGGAGAGGCGGCGCGCGAGTTCGTCGGCGACCTGCTGGAGGTCGAGCATTTTTCCCGAGCCGATGGGGCATTCGATCTTGAAGGTTTCGCCGAAGAAGTAGTGGTAGCGTTCGAGGGCTTCGACGAGGAGGTAGTTGATGGGGAACCAGACGGGGCCGCGCCAGTTGGAGTTGCCGCCGAAGACGCTGGTGTTGGAGTCGCCGGGGACGTATTCGACGCAGAACTCCTGGCCGGCGGCGCGGAAGATGTAGGGGTGTTCCTTGTAGATGCGCGATACGGATCGGACGCCGAAGTCGGAGAAGAATTCGTTTTCGTCGAGGACGTAGCGGAGCACGCGCTCGAGGCGCTCGCGCGAGGGGATGGCGAGGAGCATGCGGCCTTCGCCCTGGGAATCGAGATAGGAGATGTTGCGGGCGAGATCCTTGCGATTGTCGAGGAACCACTGCATGCGTTTGCGGAAGCCGGGGAGTTTTTTGAGGACGCTGTCTTCGAGGACGGCGACGGCGAGAAGCGGGATGACGCCGACGACGGAGCGGAGGCGGAGCGGGGTGCATTCGCCGGTGTCGGCTCGGAGCTGGTCGTAGTAGAAGCCGTCCTGTTCGTCCCAGAGGCCGCCGCCGCCGAGGGTGTTGGTGGCGTCGGCGATGGCGACGAAGTGTTCGAAGAATTTGGAGGCGACGTCTTCGTAGACGGGATCTTCGCTGGCAAGCTCGAGGGCCATGGAGAGCATGGTGGTGCAGTAGAAGGCCATCCAGGCGGTGCCGTCGGCCTGTTCGAGTGTGCCGCCGGTGGGGAGGGGTCGGGAGCGGTCGAAGATGCCGATGTTGTCGAGGCCGAGGAAGCCGCCGGCGAAGAGGTGTTTGCCGGAGACGTCCTTACGGTTGACCCACCAGGTGAAGTTGATGAGGAGTTTCTGGAAGCAGCGGGCGAGGAAGTCGCGGTCGCGGCCGCCACGGGGGCCGGTGATTTTGTAGACGCGCCAGACGGCCCAGGCGTGTACGGGCGGGTTGACGTCGGAGAAGGCGAATTCGTAGGCGGGGATTTGGCCGCTGGGGTGCATGTACCATTCGCGGAGGAGGAGGATGAGCTGCTCCTTGGCGAACTGGGGATCGAGGCGCGCGAAGGGGACCATGTGGAAGGCGAGGTCCCAGGCGGCGTACCAGGGATATTCCCATTTGTCGGGCATGGAGAGGATGTCGCGGTTGAAGAGGTTGGGCCAGTCGGTGTTGCGGGAGAGGGCGTGGCCGGCAGGCGGGGCGGGCATGTTGGGGTCGCCCTTTTGCCATTCTTCGACGATGTAGCAGTAGTACTGCTTGCTCCAGAGGAGGCCGGCGAAGCCCTGGCGCATGACGCGTTTTTCTTCGGCGGAGAGGATGTCGGGGATGATGGTGGCGTAGAAGGCGTCGGCCTCGCGGATGCGCGCTTCGAAGAGGGCGTCGAAGCCCCCGAAGGGCTTGGCGGGGGCGGCGGATTGGGCGCTTAGGCGGAGGCGGAGGACGATGGTTTTGCCGGCGGGGATGTTGAGCTGGAAGTGGGCGGCGGCCTTGGTGCCGGTGGGTTTGTCGTTGACGGCGTTCTGGATTTTGTGGATTACAAAGTCGTCGAAGGCGTCTTTGGCGTGTTTTGGGCCGGGGGCTTTGAAGATACGCTGGACGTTGGTTTCGTTGTCGGTGAAGAGGAGGGGGGGCGGATCGTTGCCAGCCAGGGGCTGGATGTCGAAGCGCATGGGCTTGAGGGTGGCGTGGCGGGTGACGAGGGAGGAGGGGCCGGCGGCGTCGATGTAGGGTTTTGGCCAGCAGCCTTCGTGGAGACAGCCCCATGTCCAGGTGTTGCGGAACCAGATGGTGGGGAGGACGTGGAGGGGGGCGGCGTCGGGGCCGCGATTGGAGATGCTGATGCGGATGAGGATGTCGTCGCAGCCGGCCTTGGCGTATTCGGCCTGGATGTCGAAGTAGCGGTTGTCGTTGAAGACGCCGGTGTCGGCGAGCTCGAACTCGGGGAGGTCTTTGCCGCGGCGGCGGTTTTCTTCGACGAGCTGGCTGTAGGGGAAGGGTCCTTGCGGATATTTGTAGAGCGCCTTCATGTAGGAGTGGGTGGGGGTGGAGTCGAGGTAGAAGTATTCTTCCTTGACGTCTTCGCCGTGGTTGCCTTCGCTGTTGGTGAGGCCGAAGAGGCGCTCCTTGAGGATGGGGTCGTTTTCGTTCCAGAGAGCGAGTGCGAAGGAGAGGCGGCATTCGCGATCTGTGATGCCGAGGAGGCCGTCCTCGCCCCAGCGGTAGGCACGGCTGCGGGCGTGGTCGTGGGGGAAATAGTCCCAGCAGGAGCCGTCGGGGGAGTAGTCTTCGCGGACGGTGCCCCATTGGCGCTCGGAGAGGTAGGGGCCCCAGCGCTTCCAGTTGAATTTGCGGGTGGCGTCGTCTTCGAGGCGCTGGAGTTCGGCGGGGATTGGTGCGGGCATGGCGGGTTGCTCCGAGAGTGGCGTTGGCGGACGGGAGTTGATGGTAGTGGGATTTGGTGAAGTCGCCATAGGTGGATCTGGAATCGCCCCAAAGCGACGGGGGTGGCGGTGTGCTGAGGGGCCGAAAAAATGCGCGCAATTGAGTTGGATGTCGGTTTGGAGGAGGAGGATTTTCGTAAGTGCTTGTTTGGATGATGGTTGGGATTTGGGGCGGGTGGTGATCGGTCGTTTAGAACCGACCACCAACCGACCACCAACCGACCTGTAACCGACCACCAATCGACCACCAATCGACCAGCAAACGACCTGCGACCGACCAGCAAACGACTACCAACCGACCACCTTTCGACGTGGGGGGAAAAGAGGCACGAAGTGGGAGAGAGGGACGAAGTGACGGAGCGATGGAGGGGAAGCGGCCGCGGATTTCGCTGATGGCGCGGATTGATCTGGCTGTGCCGCTGGTTGATGATTTTCGGCATTGGGCGCCCTCCTGATTCCCTTTTTCCTGGAATTTATCGATACTTAACATTATGCTATCATTTGC
>JBBRHH010000116.1:0-12810 GCA_038222915.1 Tepidisphaerales bacterium | reverse complement strand
TCGTAGAACTCTGGACAAACCGTCCAATCAACCAAAACTGCGCAGTGACCAGCCATCGGCGCAACGTTCGACAAGCAAATAGTTTAAGAATTTCCGTACGTGGACCGGTCCAACGTTTGCATTCCTTCGTCAATCTGCGGGGCCGTCGTGGTACCCGCGAAGTCTGACCCTTCGTGAAAGGAACACGTCATGCGTAAGCGTTTTGCGAGAATGTGCGCGATCGGCTTTACGGCGGTTGCCGGACTCGTGTCTGTCCCAACCGCACAGGCGGTTGACCCTCCGGCTGCTGCACCAGCGGCGCAACTACCCGCTGCCCCCGCTCTCCCCGCCGGTATCACCGCCAAAGATCTCAAAGATCAGGACGACATCCGCACCGGTTTTGCCAAGCTGACCGACGCTGCCCTCACCAAAGGCGGTTTCGACGACTTCGTCGATCGCTTCGTCGATCCCGACCGCGACCGAATGAAGAAATTCTCCAAGGAAAAATTCGCGGAACTCGATGGCTCTATCGACGCCTTTGCCAAAGCCTGGAAGGCCAAATACAACCAGGATTTCAAGATCAAGGCCAAGGACGTCTGGTAATGGTATACTTTGAATCAAATGGTCCATCGGGCTTCATCCTCATCAATTTTCTTTGACGCGGCTGGCTTGTAATCGGTCAACCGCCCGCCAAGCAATTCTTCCTCGCGTTCCAGCATCACAACGAAATCCGTCATCGTCCATGTCTTGTCCGCGATGCCCGTCATCATCGCTGGCGTCGTCTTGATCGTCATGTGTTTGCGGATGAAGTTGTAGTGGAAGTAGTGGAGTGCGACGGCGTATTTGTGGTTGTCGATCTTCTTTGAAAATCCATTGGTCAAGCGGGTAAACCGACGCATGCCCATTCGCATCGTGAGGTTCTGGCGTTCCACAAAGCTGGTGTTGATGTGCTTTTCATCTGGCGTTCCAGTCTTGATCGACTGACGCGCCCCGATGCACACTGGCGGGCTGTAGCGGGCATGCCCAACGCGTTCCTGCGCGTAGTCTTTGATGAGCATGGCGTAATCAACGTCATCGCCAAATGCCCGCTTCACCGCGTCAATGTAGACCTGCCAGCCGTCGCTGGTGATTTGAACGCGGTCACTCAAACGATCAGCCAGATCGGCCACAAAGGGGCGACCGTGACCAGCATCGCGTCCACCAACCATCCAGTTAATCACCAGCTTGTTGTCCGCGTCCATCGAAACCCAGGTCCACGTATCGCCGTGCATCTTGCCCCAGTTTTCCGGGCGGACGTTGCGCTGTTTGCTGTGGGTGAAAGACCAGATTTCGTCAAGCTGTACGCGCTTGGTGTGGAGGTCGCGAACCATCAAATCGTGATACTGTTCGGCCAGCGTTCCCGCATCGGCCAGCAGGCGAAGGATGGTTACTTTCGACGCGCCGTACATGCGGGTGATGGATGCGAGCGAATTACCCTCAACCAGAGCGGTGAGGATGGCGGCACGGCGTTCGGTGGAAAGCTTTCTCATGTGACTAATTGTACGGACATAAAGGGGGCATGTCAACAAGAATGTTCGTTGACCTGTATAGTTTATGTCCGTACACTTAAGCCATGAAGAAAACCGGAAGACCCAAGAAATCAGCAGATGCGTTAAAAGCCGACTATATTGAGGTTCGTTGCGAGGAGGCCGAGAAAAAGGCGTTTAAAGCAGCGGCGGAAGCAGCAGGACTTCCCCTGTCGGGCTGGATACGCGAGCGTCTGCGCCGTGCCGCACGAAAAGAGTTGCAGGACATGAGCATGCCTGTTGCATTTTTGGATCGCCTATCGGCCTAGAAAGTGGTTGAAAAGGTATACGATCGCCATTCCCCAAACCATTGCAACCAGCATACTCAAGGCAACATGCGATCTCCTAACGCAGACGAAATCTCCAAAGCGAGAACCATTGATGTTCGAGTTTTGATCGACAATATTCTCATCTGGTTGTTTTGGGGATCTGCAAACTTTTTTAGTGAGCATGGCCATCCTCTTATTTCCGACATCTGCTATCTGTTATTTTTTATCTGTTTAACTGCAATCTTCGCGTTCATGTTGAACACTTTTTGGCCACACCCAAAGATTATTTCTGGAATCTTTTCCGCTATTTGTGTTGCCTTCGGGACTTTGGTTTTTTGGTCCACGCCATGGCCATCGTTCTCAAGCGACTTCAAATTTCTTCCGCCGATCCTCGCCTCGATGGCTAGCGGATTATTTCTGTACGCGACGTCACGGTTGATGAAGCGCAATGCCGCGCGTGACCAAAGAGAAATCCAAGAACTTCGAAGTGATCTTGAGCAAGCCAAGCAGGCCGTTACTGCCATGCAAGACGCGCAAGCTCCAAGAGCCTTAAACGAAAAACAAAAGGAATCTATTGTAGAGCGGTTACGGCAGATTGGGCCGGAGGAGGTTGAGTTCTGGATAATTGGGAGTAATCTTGAAATTGCGAGGTTTTGCGCGACACTTGAAGCGGTGTTCGTGGCGGCGGGATGGACAATAAGCAATTCGACTCCATTCGGAATGAATTGTGAAGGCGTTGTCATATGCATAAAACCAGATTCTGACCAAGATACAATAAGCACTGCCGAGGCAGTATTTTCAATTTTCGAATCACAGAGAATAGCGGTCTCCAAAGGGGTTACACCAAGTTCATATAGCGGTATCGGGAAATTCTCAAAAAACGCAATCCTTACTATTCTCGTTGGCGCAAAACCAGCCTAGCTTCTATTTCCCTTCCGCCCCGCCTCAACCCCGGCTTCAAACGCGGCTCTAAGCAACGCCATCCCCCGCTCGTCCACATGCCCCACGCCCCTTGACCACATCTCCCACGCTTGCTCCACATCGGCGGGAAGCGTATCTTCGTGACGGCTGGTGGATTCCTTCACTACGCGCGCGGCAATCTCGTTCGCGTCGGGTTTATTTTTCATGCTGGTATTGTAACGGGGTGGAGATGCGGGCCAACCGGCCAAAGTATACCACTACCGGACGTCTATACCGACCAGTTCGCCACCATCATTCAGGGCGAGGTCTCCAATCCTGCCATGCTTAGCAACTGGCCAGTCGCCCCCACCGCGACAAAGGACGTCCCCAAGGAACAGCCCAAGGACAGCTCGGCCATCAAGCCCACCGGCTTTGATGAAAAACTAAACAAAGGAAGGAACGTCGCTGTAGTCTCCATCAACGGCGTCGATGGCCTGCCCGCCCTCAACACCTCCATGATCCACGAGTTGCCTGATCGCTGGAAAATCGACGTTCCCGATAACGTCGATGGGCAGATGATCAAGGACAACCTACAGAAACACCTGTTCGCCCTCGGCCAGGACGCCGCAAAATGGCCAGCCGACGTAAACGAAGCCTACCGCCTCGTCACGCACCACGTCCTCATGGCCGTCTACAACATAGACATGCCGGAGCCAGTGAAGAAGTAGGCGCAACTCGTCCAGCGCAAGGAAGAACGCGGACCACTTCGGCCCGCGTTCTTCATTGCGAGGATTTCCTTCCACTTACTCTTTTCCCTCTCCAGGTGGAATCTCCGCGTCTGGCTCACTCTCAACCAGGTCCTGCGCCATCCGCCCCAGGAAAAACTGAATCTCCTGCGTCGCCATCGACGCCGGCAGCGGATCACGCAAGTCATACTGATGCGAGTGATCCTCGGCCGAGTCATCGCCGCGTTTCTCCCCCTCCGTGATAATGTGATGTTCAAAAGTCACGCAGTCCTCGTGACTCTGCACGATCACGAGTTCCCCCCACCGCCACGCCAGGTGCACCCGCAGGGCCAACTGATTCCCCCAGGTCGAAACACGGTGCACGATATTGTTCCGGGCCAGCACTTTCACGATCTGATCGATCGCCGGCAGCACCGCCTGATTCAAAAACGTCGCGTAATTCGAATTGAATTCCTGCTGGCGTTCCACCGCCTCGCGATCCGCCGCCAGCTTCTCCGGCGGCACATCCTTAAAAGGCTCAATGCGCGACAACCACCACTGTGCAAATGAACGGTCAAACATAGCGTTGCAAGGTATACGCAGCACGCGATAAAACAACTATCGTGTCATTGGTCTTTTCCGGCATCATCGGGGTAGCACCGACATAGGGGCGACTTCACATCGATCGATAGCCTGCCCCACCAAGTTGTTCATAGGCCCGGGTCGCACTGCGGGATTTGGGGTGGTGACGCGGCGTGATTACGATACCCGGCATGCCAAGTACTCGCCGCACTTTTCTAGCGTTTGTTGCGTTGATCGTTTCTTCGGTTGCCTGCGGCGGCGGGGCCGGCGCGGGTGCGGCTGACGATAGAGGTAGTGATTCGTCCAAGTCCGGCGGGGTTTGGCCGGAGATTGTTTGGAAGAAGGGGGCGGCTTCGCCGTTTGCTCGGGTGGAGTCGCCGACGGCCGTGGTGGGTGGGAAGATGTATTTGTTTGGTGGGTTTGTGACTGGGCTGGGGGCTTCGGATGAGGTGGATGTTTATGATCCGGCCAAGGACGTTTGGACGCGGATGAAGGATATGCCGACGAAGGTGACGCATCTGAATCCGGCGGTGGATGGGGGGACGATCTGGCTGGCCGGGGGATTTAAGGGGAAGCATCCGGGGCCGGTGACGGATGAGGTTTGGAAGTATGACATTGCGGGAGACAGTTGGACGGCGGGGCCGGCGCTGCCGGAGAAACGGGCCGGGGGCGGGCTGGTGATTGTAGAGGGGAAGCTGCATTATTTTGGCGGGTATAAGGAGGATCGGGATACGAATTCGGGGGACCACTGGAGCCTGGCGCTGAAGGATGGGAAGGCGTGGGAGCGCGAGGCGGATATGCCGGATCCGCGCGGGCATGTGAGCGCGGCGGTGCTGGATGGGAAGATTTATGCGCTGGGTGGGGATCATGGGCATGATGTGACGCAGGTGGATGTGACCTCGTGTCACCGGTTTGATCCGAAGGACGGGAAGTGGAGTGAGATTGCGGCGCTGCCGAATGGCCGAAGTCATTTTGAGGGGAGCACGGTGGTGTATAAGGGGCGGATTGTGATCATGGGCGGGAGATGCAACAGCTCGAAGCCGGTGCGCGGGGTGGTTGGGGATATGCTGGAGTATGACCCGAAGGGGGATACGTGGCGCGTGGTTGGGGTGATGCCGGAGAATGTGCTGGCGCCTTCGGGGACGATTGTCGGGGGAAGGGTCGTCGTGACGGGGGGTGGGTTGAATAATCCGCAGCCGTTGACGGATGTTACTCGGGTAGGGGTGCTCGGAGGTGGGGAGTAGGGATTGAACTCGCTACTGCTATGTTGTGCTGATATCACGATCGTTCGATCGGCTTTCATAAGGTTAAACCTGCCATGTCATTCCCTCGAATCACGTTCGCCGTCTTCTTTTCGTTGATCCTCGTCAGCAACAGATCGCTTCGGGCTGAGGAGTTGCCTGGGGTTGATCGTTATGGCGATCGGGTGGTGGTGAAGCGGGACATTTCATTTGCAAAGGAGGGGGAGGGTTATCAGAAGCTGGATCTTTATTTGCCGAAGGGGGAGGGGCCGTTTCCGGTGGTGGTTTGCTGGTTTGGGGGCGGGTTTACGGGCGGTAGCAAGGCGGGGATGGCGAATGTTTGCGCGTTTCTGGCGGACAAGGGGATTGCGGCGGCTGCGCCGGGATATTTTCTGGCTTCGGCGGATGGGGAGAGGCCGGGGTGGCCGAGAAATGTGCAGGATGCGAAGTGTGCGGTGCGGTTTCTGCGGGCGCATGCGGACGCGTATCATCTGGATGGGAAGCGCGTGGCGGGGCTGGGGCATAGTTCCGGGGCTTATCTGGCGATGATGGTTGGATTTACTACGGATGTGAAAGAGCTGGAGGGGGAGGGCGGATGGCTGGATTCGGCGAGCCGGTTGGCGGCGGTGGTGGAGATTTCGGGGGTGAGCGATCGGCGGGCGGGGCTGGGGACGGGGACGCTGTCGCTGCTGGGGAAGGGGTATGAAGAGAAGGCGGAGTTGCGGAAGCTGGCTTCGCCGGTGCTGCATGTGGGGAAGGAGACGCCGCCGGTTTATATTTTGCATGGGGCGGAAGACAAGACGGTGCTGGCGGAGAGTGCGCGGCAATTGGACGCGGCGCTTGGGAAGGCGGGGGTGGAGCATGAGATGCAGATTGTGCCGAAGGTTGGACATAATCCGATTTCGGTGGAGACGATGGGGCCGGTGCGGGAGTGGTTGCTGGGGAAGTTGAAGAAGGCGGAGTGAGGGGAAGACCCCCTACTGGCCATTGGATTTGGTGATGAGCATTGCGTTGGCCAGGACGAGGACGTCTTCCTGCCAGTAGCGATTGTTTACTACGGTGATTTCGAAGCGCAGGGTTTTGGCGTTGGTGACGTCGAGGTCGAAGGACTCGGGCTTGCGGCCGATTTTTCTTAGCAGGGTTTCGTAGTTGAGGGGCTTGATGGCCGAGACGGGTTTGCCGTCGACGACGATTTTGAGTTGTACTCGGTCCCAGGCAGAGTCGCTCATGCCGGTGTCGAGGAGGAGGCGGGTGTATTTCTGGTCGAGGTTGTATTCGAGGACCCCCTGCTTGAACGTTGGTTTGACGCGTACGGCGACGGCGTTGGCTGCGGTTTTGCGCATGTAGGCGGGGATCGGGTTGGGTTCGTAACCGTCTACCTGATAAGTGACTGGGCGGGTGGATTTGTCGGCGGCGGTGTAGGTGTCGGTGAGGAATTCCATCGGCGCATCATCGAAGGTTGCGGTGGTGGGTTTCTGATCGCGCAATAGGACGGCGTTGGCGGGCTTGCTGCCGAGATGGACGGCTTTCTCGACCTTTGCCGAGCGGTTTTGCCAGGCGTCGACGGCCTGTATGGCGATTTTCAGATCCTGATTCCAGGCGAAGTCGGAGAGGGTCAATTCGGTCTGGTCGGTGCAGTAGGTGAGCACATCGTTGATATAGACGCGATAGGTGTAGATGCCGCTGGCGTCGGTGGATGCTTTCCAGTGCAGCTTGGCTCCGTTGCCGGCGGGGAGTAGATCGGCCTGGATGTCGGCGGGATCGGTGGGTGGGGTTTTTTCCACGTCGCCCCACCGCTTGAGGGCGAGGCGGCCGAAGAGGAAGGGGCCGCCGCTGTGACCTCTATTGTTGCAATAGAGCACGTCGGCGATGGGATCGTATGCGAAGGAGTGGGCCCAGGGGGCGTCTTCGAGGCGGACGGGCAATTGGGCGAGGACGTGCCAGGATTTTCCGCCGTCGAGGGTTTCGCCGATGTGGGTGAGGCAGAGCACGAGCATGTGGTTCGCGTCTTTGCCGAAGAGCGGGCCGGAACGGACTAGTCGCTTTTGAATCCATTCGGCGGGGAAGTTTTGGCCGAGCAGGGTCCAGGATTTGCCTTTGTCAGCGCTGGTGAAGACGCCGGTGGAGTTGAGCCAATAGACGGTGTCCTTGAAGCGCCGGCTGAGGCCGATGAAGGTGGCCGGGATTTTTTTGCCGTCGGGGGCGGTGTAGGTGGGCGGCAGGATTTCCGTGAGCGTCTTGCCGTAGTCTTCGGTGCGCGTCAACTTTTCGCTTTGGAACAGCATGCAGTCGTCGTCGAGCAGGGCCATGTTCTGGGTGTTCATCTGCTTCATGATGTCGGTCGCGAATTCGGCGAAAGAGTCGCCGGCGTCGCGGCTTATCCACATGCGTGAAGGCCAGGTGTGGGAGCGTACGACGATCGTTTTGGAATCGCCTGCGCCGTCCCAGTTGATGTGGCCGTCTTCGAAGCCGAAGGCGAGCTTGAAGTTCATGTACTTCCAGGTTTTTCCGCCGTCAAGCGAGAAGCCGCTGTGATCGGAGGAAAAGATTCTCAACTTGGAGCCTTCGGGGCTGACGTAGAGATTGGTTGGGGATTCGTTGAAACCCCAGGCGAGGATGTCGTGGTTGAGCCATTCGAACGATTGGCCGCGATCTTTGCTGACCCAGAGTGCGCCGCCCTGGGGGAAGGCGTAGAGGGTTCCGTCGGTGCGATCGACGGCGACGAGCGGCCCCCAGAGGACGCCGCCGCCGACTTTGGGGGCCTGTTTTTTTGCCTTGAGCCAGGCTTCGTTGAGGCGATCGCCGGGGCTGGTCCAATCGGCGGCGGTTGGAGGGAGCCAGTCGTGCATGTCGGGTGGGGTTTCGGCGGCTGAGAGCATTCGTGGGAGGAGGGTCAAGGCGATACAGGCGAATGTGAACGTGCGGATGAAACGAGTTGCGCGGTGGCGTGACATGGGCGGCCTTTTGTGGGAATTGGATTTGGGCTGCGCAGGTGGTACGCGCGGGATGGGTTGGCGTTACGGACGATCGTCGGTGATCTGGATGGGGAAGCCGAGTGATTCGCCAGGGACGACCGTGTGATCGGGCCGCCAGAGCGTTTCGAAGATGGGGGGCGGGACATAAGCCTCGCCTTCGTGGCAGTTGTCGGGGACCGACACTCTAAAGGCTGTTGGCCGGTTCACGGTGACGAATCCACCGATCGCACCTGCGACAACCAAGGCGTTGAAGGAGACGTTTTCCAGTCGACTTTTGCCTTTCCGACGCGCAGTGCGTCGACCTTCCTGAGTTGCCTGCCAGCGCCGTTTGGATAACGCACGCTTGCGTAAACTTCAAAGGAGTTTTCCTTCCCCTGATATTCCCTGGGCATGGCGAGGCAAGCGGTTGCGCGCCCGACAGCACCACCGTCGCAGCGAATCGGGATGCGGACCGTCAGGCGCTTATCGACACTGGGCAGACGGAAGGAGCGGGCCAACGCGTATTGCTGGATCAGGACGACGGCCTCACAGTGCCGGTCGCGGTAGTTCTGGAAGAACACGTTCCACTCGAAGTATCGGTCACGCACTGATGAGGTAAGGGTAAAAACAAGCCCGTCACGTGTGAATTGGGGTTCACGGACGTATTCGCGAAGTTTGTCGGGGATGACGTTGGGCCTGTGGCCATCAAGGATTAGCGGCCAGACTGTGAGGGCGAACAATATGGGGCAGGCGATCCGCAAGGTCCAGATCAGCGTCGAGTGGCCTTGCGGAGAGATGGGCCAGACGGCGATTGCGGCCAGACCGCTGATGATCGCGATCAGCTGGCAGATGGCTTTGAGGCTTTCGTTCATAACTCGTGACGGCTATTTGTAGCCTCGCGTACACGGGTATCCAACTGTCCTGACTGGTAAGCAAAAGGAGATGCGGCGGTTGCCGGACAGTCGTTGGAAGTGTATTCTATGTTGATGTCGACCATTGCCATTCCGGCCCATTTTGATGGAAAGCAGATCGTACTGGACGAGCCCTTCGACTTTCCAGACAACGCTCAATTGTTGGTTACTCTGCTTCCAGTTGCCGGTGACGATGTGCGCGAAGACGCGTGGCTTAAGGCGGTTGCCAAGAGCGACGCATTCGCCTTTCTGGCCGATGATGCCGAAGATATCTACACGTCAGCGGATGGCGAACGCTACGACGCATCGGAGTAAACCAGATGCGGTATGACGTGGTCCTGGTGCCCTTTCCCTTTGATGACTTGAGTGGCAATAAGGTCAGACCAGCGGTCTGTTTGACTGATGCGGTCGGCGTGCATGGACATGTCGTGCTGGCGTTTGTTACCAGTGTCGTCCCCACAGTCGCCGAGCAGTCGGACGTTTCTATCGATCCGTCCAGTCCCGACTTTGTTCATACCGGTTTGAAGGTTGCCTCAACGCTCAGACTGCATCGCCTGGTCACGGTGTCGGCATCAATCATTCAGCGACGGCTCGGTACGCTCAAACCGACTCTCGCGACACCGGTGCGGCAGCGGCTGCGCGTTCTTTTCAATGTCTGAGCTTTCGCCTGTCGCCAATTTGAATCGGGATATCGTAGCATTGTCTGATCATGTGCGAATGGCTGCTGAGCAGTCCGCACTCTTTTTTTATGCCCACCGCCGCACACCCGGGCTTTAAAACCGCGGCGAGACTTGGATATGGCTGACGTACGAATTCGACGGCAAATTGCGCTGCTTGCGGCGCGACTGATGTATGAGCGAAGTGAGTCTGAGTACTTTACCGCCAAACGTAAGGCGGCCCGCCAGCTTGAGGTGGAGTTCCGATACCGGCCGCGCGACCTTCCTTCCAACTGTGAAATTCGGGATCAGATTCAGGCGCTGGCCTGCCTGTATGAGGGGGAAGAGCGCTATGCGAATTTGCGGGAGATGCGTCTGGGGGCGCTGGGGATGATGCGGCTGCTGGCGACGTATCGGCCGCGATTGATTGGGAGTGTTTTGACGGGGCATATTCGCAAGGGGTCGGACATTGATCTTCACATTTTTACGAATCATCTGTCGGCCGTGACGTCGGTGCTGGATGATGAGCATCTGCCGCATACGTTGCAGCACAAACGGGTAGTGAAGCATGGGGAGGAGCGGACTTTTGTGCATATCCATGTGCAGGACCGATTCAGTTTTGAATTGACGCTTTATCCGGAGGATAAGGTGAATTATGCGTTCAAGAGCTCGATCACCGGCAAGGCAATAGAGCGGGCGAGTCTTGCGGAACTGGAGCAGTTTCTGGGGGAGGAATATCCAGGGCTGGATCTCGACGAGGAGATTGCGGGGCGGGAGGTGCAGCTTGATCGGTTTGAGTTGTATCGCATGCTGCTGACGCCGCTGGAAGAGGTGAAGCAGAACGCGAAATATCATCCCGAGGGGGATGCGCTCTATCACAGCCTGCAGGTGTTTGAGCTGGCGAGGCAGCGATTGCCGTGGGATGAGGAGTTTTTGCTGGCGGCGCTGTTGCATGATGTGGGGAAGGCGATTGATGCGGGAGATCATGTGTCGGCCGCGCTGGAGGCGCTGGCGGGGGCCATTACCGAGCGGACGCAGTTTTTGATTGAGCATCATATGGATGCGCATGGAGTGCGGGATGGAACGCTTGGGCATCGGGCGCGGGGGCGGCTGCAGGCTTCGGAGGATTTTGAAGAGCTGATGCTGTTGCAGGAACTGGATCAGGCCGGGCGACGACGCGGTGTGGCGGTTTGCACCGTGGATGGGGCGCTGGATTATTTGCGGGCGCTCGACGACGACAGTTCGTGATGCAGGCGTTGGCGATCGGCTGTAGGATTGCGGACAGTTTTACGGCGCATCATGTCATTTAATCTTGGCAAGCCCATTCTGGTGATGGTAATCCTGGCCGTGGTCACGGGGGTTGGGTATTTGTTTCAGCCGAAGCGGGATGGGAAGCATGGCGATCTGACGCTTTGGGTGTTTTCCGAGACGCATTCGAATACTTATGCCAAGCCCGGGGAGGACGGGACGCCGGCGCTTGTCGAGCAGTTTCGAAAGACAACGGGGAAGAGCATCGGGGTGGAGCTGTTGTCGTTCAATGCGGAGAATGTGCGGCTGGGGGAGATGTATATGTCGGATCTGCGCGGGCCGGAGGTGCCGGATCTGGCGGAGATTGAGATTGGGGCGATTGGGCGTTTCTTTCGGCCTCCCCTGAATGAGATTGGGTTTCTGCCGCTGAATCATTATCTGGAGACGACGGGGCCGGAATCGGATGGGCCGGAGGGTGGCGGGCCACGATGGATCGATCTGCTGGTGAAATCGAGGTTAAATACGTGGAGCAAGGGAGGCCGGATTTTTGGGGTGCCGCATGATGTGCATCCGGTGACGATCAGCTATCGGTATGACCTATTCTCGGCGGCCGGGGTGGATTTAGAGAGTTGCAAGAGTTGGCCGGCGTTCCAGAATGCGTGCCTGGCGTTTCAGAAGTATTGGGCGGACAAGGCGGAGAACCGGCATGCGATTGAGCTGCAGATCGCGACGCCGGAAAACCTGCTGATGATGCTGCTGCAACGCGGTCTGAATCCGATCGACGAGAATGGGAAGATCTATCTGACCGAGACGAAGTTTGTGCAGACGGTGGCGTTTTATGCGCAGGCCGTTGCGGAGGACCGGAATATCGCGGCGCATGCGACGGGCGGGGATGGAGTGCTGAGCAAAGATATTGTGGATGGGAATATTTGTGCGTTTATGACGGCCGACTGGCGGGTGTCGGATCTGGAGCGGTTTGGCGGGGCGGCGCTGAAGGGGAAACTGCGGATGATGCCGCTGCCGCGGTTTGACGAGGAGGATGCGCCGACGGCCACGCATGGGGGGACGATGATCGGGATTCCGAAGAACTGTCCGAACCCGGATCTGGCGTGGAAGGGAATTGAGTTTCTGTACTTGAGCAGGGAAGGGATCGCGGCGCGGCGTCGGGTGACGAAGATATTGCCGCCAGTGACGTCGATGTGGGCGGACAAATCTTATCATCAGGCAGACCCGTATTACGCGGCGCGGACGCCGGAAGAAGTGGCCGCGGGCGGGCAGAAGATTGAAGAGATGTATGTGGAGCTTGCGCCGCAGATTCGAACGCGGGTGATGACGCCGGCGAGTCAGATTGCCGGGGTGGAACTGGGATTTGTGCTGGATTCGGCGATGCGGCATGTGCGGAAGAATGGGCCGATCGGGCTGGAAGAAAAGTGCTATGAGCTGCTGCAGGATGCGGCGAGAGATCTGCAGATGCGCGTGGACCATGGGAAGTTCGAGCAATGAAGAACGACCGGCTGTGGGCCATGCAACATCGCTTTGCTCCGTATCTTTTTGTGGCGCCGTTTGTCGTTTTGTTCTGTATCTTCATGTTGTATCCGCTGGGACGGAGTCTGATGCTGAGCCTTTACTCGACGGCGGGGCCGCGAACGCGGCGTTTTGTGGGGCTTTCGAACTACATCTACTTCTTGCGTGATCCGCTCTTCTGGTTTTGCACGCTGAACACGATCGCTTATGCCGTGGTGTTTCTGCTGGTGCAGATTCCGACTTCACTGGGGCTGGC
>JBBRHH010000115.1:0-12823 GCA_038222915.1 Tepidisphaerales bacterium | reverse complement strand
TGGTGAATTTCAATGCGTTGCTGACAAGATTGGTCAGCACCTGTCGGATGCGATTGGGATCGCCGATCATCTTTGGCGGCACATCCGATCTCACGATCGAAGCCAGGGCGAGATTTTTCTTGGCGGCGACGGGCGTCAGGAGTTCGGAGAGGTCTTCGGCGATCTTGCAAAGATCGAACTCGACTTCCTCGATCTCGACTTTCCCCGCCTCGATCTTGGAGAAGTCGAGGACGTCGTTGATCACAGTCATCAGCGCATCGGCCGACTCGCGGGCGAGTTGTGCGTAGCGCTGCTGTGTTGGATTCATCTCGGTCGAACGGAGCAAGTCGATCATGCCCACGATGCCGTTAAGCGGTGTGCGGATTTCGTGGCTCATGTGGGCGAGGAATTCGCTCTTGGCGCTGTTAGCCGCCAGGGCGGTGCGTTTTTCATTTTCGACTTCCGCGGCGCGTTTCAGGTGCGTGATGTCGAAAGCAATTCCCTGAAGGAAGACGGGCTGGCCGTCGTCGTCGCGGATCAACTGGCATTCGCCCTGGACCCAGACGATGCGGCCATCGCGGGCGAAGAGGCGATACTCGGCGCGGAAATTTGCGCCGGTTGAACAGGTGCGCGCGAACTCCGTTACCCACACTTCGCGGTCATCGGGGTGGAGTTGCTGAAACCACAGGATGGGATTTTCAAGCCACTCGTCCTGCGTGAAGCCGAGCAGCGTTTCGATCTGCGGGCTGACGTAGAGTTCCTGAAGCGTGTCGTTCAGGCTGGCCATGAAAGTCACGACCGGCAATTTTTCGACGAGCGAGCGATAGCGCAGATCGGGCTGCCAGGATTTGCGGCGAGGAGCGCCTCCGCCGGCGTCGTCGTTGGTTTCGTCGACAATGGGGCGCTTTTTCGGAATTGACAGGCCCGCCGCGCTGGCGATCTGCTCCAGCAGCGCTATGGCATCGCCTTCCGCGATGTTGTCAGTTGGAAAATCCATGCGGATTCTTGGCTATCGGACCAGGAAGTAACTGCAAAACCGGTGCTGCTCACAAGACCTACTCCCTTTACTACGTCAGAAACTGCATTGCGCGGAGTCTAACGCTCTATATATAAAGAGAATCGGAAATTCGCCCGCGTCCCTGAACTAAATGGGTCCGTTTTTGCCAGTTGTAGCGGGTGACGGATCACGCTGTGCCGCGTCAATTGAAAGGCGCAGGATCTCACTGGAATTTGAATCTAATTTCCGGAAAGCTGCGAAATCCCTGACCGCTTCGTCTTTCTTTCCCAGGAGCAAGAGACTCAGCCCACGTCGTCCGAGCGCGCAGATGTCGTTTGGGTCGAGGCGCAGATGCTTTCGGCAGTCGGCGAGGACTTCGGTCGGATCGCGGTCCAGATTCTCTCGGAGCAGGCGGATCAATTCCCGTGGGGCCAGGGCCGCATCCAGTGCAAATGCGCTGTGGAAATCCTCCATGGCGTGCGGATCGCGGAGATGATGGCGGGCGTTTCCCCGGGACAGGTAGGCGCCGTACATTTTCGGATCGATCTGCAGGGCGGCGTTGAAATCGGCGATGGCTTCGGGGAATTGGCGGAGGCCGATCCGGGCGCCGCCGCGCTGGTGATGGATTGATGCGCGCGATGCCGGCGAGGCCAACTGCATGGCGCGGTCGAAGTCGGCGAGGGCGGATTTAAAATCGTTTGACTTGTGATGGGCCGCGCCGCGCGCTTCGTAGGTGGCGGAGCGGCGCGGATCGATTTTCAGTGCAGCGTCGTAGTCTGTGAGTGCACCGGTGAAGTCGCCGAGCATCGTGCGGGCCGTGCCGCGATTGTGATGGACGGTGGTCGCGGCCTGGGGTGGCAGGCCAGGGAGCGCAAGGTCGAAATCCGCGATTGCTCCGGCGAAATCATTGGCGGCGTGGCGGACTTTTCCCCGATTGGCGTATGCCTCGGCGTAATCGGGACGGAGGCGAATCGCGTGGTCAAAATCGATGGTCGCGGCAGCATCATCGCCTATGGCTTGGCACGCCACGCCTCGATTGTTGAAGGCTTCGGGGTATTCGGGATTGAGTTCAATCGCTTTGGAAAAGTCGTCGATGGCGGCCGGGATCTGGTTCAGGCGGTGGCGTGCCGCGCCGCGGTTGCTGTAGGCTTCTGCATAACCGGGATCGAGGGCGATAGCTTGGTCGAACTCGGCGATCGCCGCTGCGGTGTTGCCTGCCATCAACAGTTTTACCCCGACCATTGAGCGCGCCACTGCCTGTTCGCGCCTCGACTCGGCTTGACCCGTTCGCTCCATGAACGCCACTATACAGTTCGCGCGTACGGCGACGACAGTTCAAGATTTTGCGATAGTGTCGACAACGTATTATTCTGGATTGTCTGATAGCCATAAATGCGGACGTGAATTATGCTCCAGCCTGTTTGGATGTCACTTCGGGCATCTGCAAGTCACAGTATTGGGAGAAAAATATGCTTCGTCAACGTGTTGCCTTATGGTTTGGCTCGTCTGAAAATAAACGCCTTGCGCGGCGTCGTGCGGTGTTAAGTCGATGCATCGAATCGCTCGAAGGCCGCCGCCTGTTGAGCGCTGTGGGATTTGGTCCGGTGACGAGCCTGGGCCTCGCCAATAACACACCGAACATCGCAGTGGGTGACCTGGACGGGGACGGCAAAGCGGAAGTTGTTCAGTTTACGCCGGGCAGCGCCGACTTGACGTTCTACACCAACACCACAGCCACCGGCTCGGGCACACCCACGTTTTCCAACTCGGTGGTGACGATCGGCACGGGACTACACAAGGTCAAGGCGGTGTTCGTCGCGGACACCAACGCCGACGGCAAGAACGATATCATCATCCAGTATACGAATTTCAATTTTGCCATCTGTTACGGGACGGACCTTTCTACTCCGGTTGATGTCCCGCTCACCTTCACTCCGCCCCAGGACAGCAACGTCGCGGAAGTGCTGAACGATGATGGCAAAGCAGACTTGCTCCTGTTCAACAAGGGAGGAACAAGCGTCAGTCTGGTTCAAAACAACACGGCGAACGGAATGACGACGCCGAGTTTCAGTTCTACTCCAAGCTCAACGCTCGATAATTCCAGCCTGGTTGAATCCACGTCGGCCGCCGACCTGAACAACGACGGTAACAGCGATGTGGCGATCGGCTACACAGATGGCAATCCCGCGGCGTCGCTGGGCAGCAATTTCACCAACCCGCCGATCGACGTTGGACTTGCGAAGATTATTCCGGATCTCTTTCTCGCTGATTTCAATGCCGATCAGAAGGCGGAACTGCTTGGCTTTACGCCGGGCGCCGCGGGCCTGAGTCTGTACACGAATACGACGGTCGATGCGGCGACAACCGTTACCTTCGATCCCACCGCCCTGGCCATCTCGACGGGCACCAACAAGATCCAAACGGTTGCCAGCGGCGACATCAATGGCGACGGCCTGATCGACCTCGTCGTCGGCTACACCAACGGCAAAGCTGTCGTATTCCTTAATGACGTCTTCGCCGCACCCACGGCCAACTCGCAATCGGTTTCGACGCCGCTGAACACGTCCAAGGGCATCACGCTGACTGGCTCGGATCCGAACAATCCGCCGCAGCCGCTCACTTACACCGTCACGCAAAGTCCGTCCCACGGACTCTTGAGCGGCACCGCTCCAAATCTTACGTACACGCCCGACGCCGGCTATTCGGGTCCGGACAACTTCAAGTTCGTAGTAGACAACGGCCAAAAGTTTAGTAGCAAAGCCAATATCGACATTACAGTTGGCGCGGCCATCACGCAGATCAGCGGCCGCACGCTGCTTGCGACCGAAGGCAAGTCGTTCACGGGCATTGTTGCCGATTTCAAATCGTCGACGTCCAGCAATGCTTCGCAGTTCACTGCGTCGATCAACTGGAGCGACGGGTCGACGACGGCCGGGACGGTGCTGCAGGATGGCAGCCCGGGCAGTTATTTTGTGCAGGGCACGCACACGTACGGCACCGACGGGAAGAAGATCACTTTGATCACGGTCACTCCTTCGAGTGGAGCGGCCGCGCACACGAGTGGTGTAGTGACGGTGGCCGATGCTCCGCTGACTGGGATTGCGCGGACGATTAGCTTCTCGCACACGGTGACGTTTAACGGCGTCGTGGGTTCGTTTACGGACGGCAACGCCGCCAATCGCAACGCCGCGATTTACAAGGGCACGGTTACGTTTGCCGATGGCGCGAGCAGCGTGGCGTCGTTTGTCTATAACAACGGCGCTGCACGGTGGGATGTGATCGCAACGCTCAAGCGCCCCAAGGCCGGGACGTACAACCTTAACGTGAAGGTGACTGACAACGGTGGTGCTTCGACGACGTTTGTCAGCAAGGCGGTTGTGTCGTAGGGGCGGCGGCAAGATCAAACCGTAAATTCATTGACGGCGGCGACCTTATGGTTGCCGCCGTTTTTCGTCATGGCATGACGGCCATTCTGGAGATGGACATCAATCGCCGACTCTAGGGTTGATCGCCTGTTGCTCGAGTAGAAGATATTCCTTGAAGTCAGCGATTGCCCCCACCAGATATCCACTGCCACTACCTTCCAGTTGCAGCGGCCAAACATACCGCACGTCTTCCGAATGCTCGTAGCTTCCGTTTTGTTAGTTGACAGGTATTGGAGCGCCATCCTTGTATGCAGCCGCTATCGAGTGCCAATGAAACTCCGGGTTGGCTTGGCGGATCCTGAGTTTCCCTGATGGTGGAATGTCCAAGACCGGTTGCTCCCACCACGATTTGCGAAGATCAACGCCATCGGGGCAGTTAAATTCCACCGTTGCAAGCCCGATGAAACCCGCGGGAAACGTAATCGCAATCGTTTGCGTCCGCTGTGGCCAGAGCCAAATTCCCGCCACGGCAAATATCGTTGCCAAGATACATGGCAGCAGGGAATGCTTCGCGATTTTCGTCCCATCAATACTCACTGCTTCTCGCTCCCCGCGGCCACCGGCAGCAACAAGTCCATCGCTTCGGCCATCCAGGCGCGTGCCCATTCGTGCTTGTGCGGTGGGCCGTCGTGGAAGATGTGCGACACCTTTAGATTTTCCATCACGGCGTCGGCGGCCTGACAGTCCCTGCGGTATAGGTCGAAGCCGAGGAGGATCAGCCGGTTGCCTTGCTGGAAATCGGCGGCGTTTTTCTCGAGAAGTTTTTCTATTCTGTAGCTCTCAAAATTCTCCTGGGTTGCGAAGATCTCGCCGCTGCCCCAGCGATTGGGCTTTTGCATCATCAGCGGCGCGTCCCAGGCGGCCGCCTTGCCGAAGACATCGCCATGGCGAAGCAGGAGGGAAAACGCGCCCCAGCCGGACTTGCTGAACCCAAGCAGGAGGCGGGCGCTGGGCTCGGGCGTGGCCGGGTATGTTTTCTCTATGAACGGCAGCACCACTTTTAGGAGGTAGGACTCCTGGCGGATTTCGGGGTTTACCGGATGGTCGGCAAACCAGGGCGTGTGCGAAAACGTGGGAGCGACGAAAATGGCCTGGTGGCGATCTTGCAGGTGTGCCTTGGAGACTTGCAGCAATCCGTCGCCGAACAGGTTTTCGTCCAGCTTCTCGACAGGCAGGATGTAGACGACCGGATATTTTTTCGCCTTGTCGATCGGCTCGGGCAGGAGAACGCGGATGCGCGTTTTGCCGGATTGATAGGGCGAGGTGATCTCATGAACGAGGAAGCCGTTTGCATCGGGCTTTGCATCAGAAATGGTGGTGGGCTTCTCGTCAGCGCGTGCCGGGGCACATATGAAGAGGAAGAGGCATGCAAGAAATGCAAAACGGCGGCCGCCCTGAAAGTGGGCGGTCGCCGCGTGATTCGAAACTTCGATCCGGGGATGCATGATCCTCCGCGGTTGTGCGGGAGTTACTTGCTCTCCTCGGGCTTCACTTCATCCTTGAACTTGGTCCGCACTTTTTCGATCTTCGGCAGAGCCTGTTGGCGGACGTAGGGATTGTTGGGGTGGCAGACGACGTAGTTCTGATGATAGTCCTCAGCCGGGAAAAACGCCTCGGCCTTGAGGGGCTCGACGGTGGTCACGACCGGATTCGGGAAAGCCTTGGCCTCATTCAACTGAGCGATGTACGCCTCGGCGACTTTCTTCTGATCGTCATCGAGGGGAAAAATGGCCGAGCGATACTGCGTGCCTGAATCCGGGCCCTGGCGATTCTTGGTGGTGGGGTCGTGGGTGGTGAAAAACACCTGGAGCAACTGGCCGTAGGAAATCTTCGACGGATCGTAAACGATCTTGACGGCCTCGGCGTGATGCGAGGTGCCGGTGCAGACGGTATCGTAATTGGCGGTATCTTTCGATCCGCCGGCGTAACCGCTGGTGGCGGAGACGACGCCGTTGAGCTGTTCGAAGACGCCTTCGACACACCAGAAGCAGCCGCCGGCGATGATGGCGGTGTGTGTCTCGCCAGCCTTGGGCGATTTTTCAGAAGGAAGCGTTGTTGCGGGTAGCGGAAGGTGGTCCGCGCCGTCGGCCGGGCGGTTGCATGCAGCACCGAAGAAGCTTGTGAGAGCCATGATGATGATTCCGTAAAAGGGTCTTAAGCGCACAGGTTGCTCCAGTTTGAGGAACGGTCCGAAGCGACTCCACATTTTAGGCCCAAGATCGGGGCTGGCATGGAGGCGACAGCGTTTAGGAATATACCATCAAACGGTGCGGAATATTCCCATTTGGGGCGTCTATTGCTGGCCGGCCCAAGCCGTTCCTGACTTTGATTGCGCCTGGAGAAACGCCGCGCGAATCTTGTGCAGGGCGGCGGGGGCGAGTGGTCCGTGTTCGACGGCGGCGATGTTTGACATCGCGTTTTCGGGATTGGTTGTGCCGATAATGGCCACGTTCACGCCGGGCTGTGAGAGTGTGAATCGCAGCGAGAGCTCAGGCCAGGCTTTTTCGTCGGGGCCATCGATGCCGACGTCGGCCGGGCGGAATTTCATCTGCTTCAGGCGGTCGTGGTAGACGCTGGCGTAGTTGGCATAGAGTCCCGGCTGATGTTTCGAATCCTTCCATGCAGCGTTGGCGATGGGCCGCTTGGCCATCACTCCGACTTCATTTCGAAATGCGTGCGGCAGGACCATGTCGATGTTGATTTGATCCGCGATGCTGATGGACGTCTGCACGACCGCGATTTCGTCGAGGGTGGCGGCATAGGCGGCGGTTTCGTTGTCGCCGGAGTAGCCCGCATAACGCACCTTGCCGGCCTCGACGGCTTTCACGAGTGCGCCGAGCGCTTCGCCTTTTTTCAGCGTGGCGAGATCGCAACTGTGCAGAAGCATGACGTCGACCTGATCGGTCTTGAGACGGCGGAGTGAGCGCTCGACGGACTGCATGACCATTTCGGCAGACCACGCCGGTGCGTCGATGTCGGGGAGCTTTCCGCCGCATTTTGAGACGAGGACGAATTCGCCGCGGCGATGGCCGACAGTGGCGGCGATCATTTCCTCGGAGCCTTCGTAGGAGGCGGCGGTGTCGATGAGGTTTACGCCCGAATCGAGCATGAAATTCAGGATCTTCGACACGCGATCGCGTTCGGTTTTCAGATAGCCGACCGGCGCTCCGCCGAAGCCCAGGGGCGAGACTGGATATCCCGTTTTCCCGAGAAAGGTCTTCTTCATTTCTGGATTATACAGGCCGCGCCCACGTTCTCGTCCACCGGTAATATGTCACGGCGCGATCGATTGCAGTGCACGCGCGACCAGATCGCTTGCGCCGTAGAAATATTTTCCATATCCCATCGCGAAGACGCTCAGGCCAAAGGCCAGGTGCACGATGCACACGCCGATCAAGCTGCGATGCCGCAGATAGACGCAGTCGAAAATCGCGCCGCCGATGATGGTGAGGGCAACTGAAATCCACGATCCGAAAACGATGTGCATCCAGCCAAATGAAAGGATATTGAGCGCAATCAGCAGCCAGCGCGCAAGCAGTCCGTCGTAGCGCCAGAAATAGAAGCTGCGGAACAGGAACTCCTGAACTGCGACCGATCCGGCATAGACGATGCAGATGAGCAGGAAGAAGAGTGGCTTACTTTCCACCAGTGGGAACAACCGATGGCCGGCCATCCGCTGGAACAATGCGGCGAGGAGGAAGCATAGCGCCCAGATGGAAAGCCCGATGCGCAGGGCGGGCGGGAGTTCGCGGCGTCCGTTTGCGCCGAGGCCGAGCGTTGCGAGCGGCGCTTGTCGTCGCCATGCGACTGCGATTGCCCAGAGGGCAACGAGCAGCAGCAAAAGCATCTTGAGGCGCGAGGGCCAGATGCCGGTTAGTACCAGCAACGGCGCAAGGAAATAGAAGAGCGTCAGCTCGACGGCGCGACCAAACGCTTCGCCTGGCTGTCGATTCATGCTGATCTCTGCATGGTGCAATTATCCCAGCACGCGTTTCACGACGGCCTGCACCTGCGCCACCCGCGCCTCGGCCGTCGGGCGGTCGGGGGCTTCGGCGATGATGCGCATGATCGGCTCGGTGTTGCTGGGGCGGGCGTGCACCCAGGCCCGGTCCCAGTCGATGCGAATTCCGTCCTGCGTATCCACCTTCTCGTTGGCGAACTCTTTCTTCAAGACCTCGACTACTTTGTTTGCATCTTCCCGACGGCATTCGAACTTGGTCTTCACAATCTCGTAGCGCGGGATCTCGGCCACGAGCTGGCTGATCGACTTTCCGGTTGAGGCCATCAACTGAAGCACATACGCCATGCCGACGAGTGAATCGCGGCCAGGGACGATGCGCAGATCGATGACGCCGCCGTTGCCTTCGCCGCCGATAGTGGCGTTGTGTTCGACCATGGCCGCGACGACGTTGGCTTCGCCGACGGCGGTGCGCACGACGGTGCTGCCGTTGGCGGCGGCGATGTCGTCGAGCATGCGGCTGCTGGAGAGATTGGTGACGGCGACGCCGGGACGTTTTCCGAGAAGGTATTTGGCGGCGAGGGCGAGGGAATATTCCTCGCCGATGTAGACGCCGTTTTCGTCCACGATGGCGAGGCGGTCGGCGTCTGGGTCTTGCGCAAAGCCAACGTCGGCGCGCTGGCGCTTCATGGAGTCGGCCAGGCCGGTCAGGTTCTGGGCGGTGGGTTCGGGCTCGTGGGGGAACTGGCCGTCGGGCGTTGCGTTGAGATGAACGAGCTGGCCGCCCAGTTTGCTGATGAGCGTGGCGCTGGTGACTGCGCCAGCGCCGTTCACGCTGTCGACGACGACCTTGTAGCGCTTGGTGGAAATGCCCAGCACGTCGACATGGTCGAGCACACGTTTGATGTGGAGGGCGTGGGTTTCGCTGTTGCGCTTGGGCGGGACGAGTTTTTCGACGCGGACGTAGCCGCTCTCGGCCGCGAGATATCTTGCCTTGATCTGCTCGGCGCTGGTCGGCGGCAACGCCACCGACTGGGCGTTGAGGAACTTCATTCCGTTCCACTGGATGGGATTGTGGGAGGCGGTGGCGATGAGGCCGCCGTCTGCGCCGAGGTGTTTGACCATCATGGCGACGCCGGGCGTGGTGACGACGTCGAGATCGATGACTTCGATGCCGCTGGCGACGAGTGACGCGACGGCCGCATCGCGGACCCAGAAGCCGCTGGGGCGGGAATCGCGGCCGAAGACGATGCGAAAATGTGGGCCGATGGGTTTTTGGGTTTCGACAAGCCATCGGGCGTAGGCGGCCGCCATCTGCCCGATCACTACCGGCGTAAGCGTGCCTCCAACCGTGCCCCGCATGCCCGAAACGCCAATCATCAATGCTTCCATGTCATCCTTCCGCGCAAAATCCATTTATACCGGTACCGATTCTCTGGGAGAGTGCCGTAGTTTCCACCGCTCCAATCGGCATTATTGGTTTGCCGCTTATCCCCGCAAGGCTTAAGATCATGGCATGCCACGCCCGATCCAGTCGCGCTGCCGCTGTACCACGCGTCTCAACTGACTAGTGATCGGGGTGATCGCAACCAGCACCCCGCCTATCATCACACCTCTCATTCGAAAGAGCACCGCCCCATGACGCGCCAGGAACTTGATCAGCAAACCCCCGCCGTCGTCGACGCGCTTGTGCAGAGCATTGTGTCGCAGCCGACGATGCAGCATCTCAATCGCGTTTACCTGCCCAGTCGTGATGTGATCATCGACTGCATGACCCGGCTGCGCCAGCTCATCTTTCCCGGCTACTTCGGCAAGCAGGGACTGACCAAGCAGAACATCACCTATTTCATCGGCGAACTGACCACGAAGCTGACCGACCTGCTCTACGACCAGGTGCGCTGCAGCCTGCGGTATCGCGAGCAGATCCCGGAGAGCAACGGCGAAGGCGACTGCCATGACTGCGACGATCTGGCGGCCGATATCGTCGCGAAATTTTTTGAGCGGATTCCGGCCGTGCGCGAGATCCTTGCCACGGATGTACGTGCCGCCTTCGAGGGCGACCCGGCCGCCCGCAACACCGACGAAACGATTTTCTGCTACCCCGGGCTGCTGGCCATCACCATCCAGCGTCTCGCCCACGAACTGCACAAACTCGACGTACCGCTTCTGCCGCGCATCATGACCGAGCACGCGCACAGCCAGACCGGCATCGACATCCACCCGGGCGCGAAGCTTGGGCAGAGTTTTTTCATCGACCACGGCACGGGTGTCGTGGTCGGCGAGACGACGGAGATCGGCAACAATGTGAAGCTGTATCAGGGCGTGACGCTGGGCGCGCTCAGCCCGCACTTTGGCCAGATGCTGCGGGGACAGAAGCGTCATCCGACGATTGAAGACAACGTGACGATTTATGCGGGGGCCACGATCCTGGGTGGCGATACGGTGATCGGCCGGAATGCGGTGATCGGCGGCAACGTGTTCATCACTGCTAGCGTTGCACCGTTTACGCAGGTGAGCATGGAGACGCAGAAGCTGAAGTTCCGGGAGCGGCGGACGAAGAAAAAGGATGAGTTTGTGCCGGATTTCAGTATTTGATCCGGGGCTCCGATAATGAGGCGGATTACGCGTCGTCTTCACGCGACAATGTTGCTGGGCATCCACATCTACCATCATACTGATGTCCAACCCATGCTCGCGCCGCTTTTTTATCCGACGGGGCAGAGCAACGTTGTCTCCCAGCGACAATCCGCGTTGCCCAAACGCCACATCCGACACATCCCCACTCGACCCAGACAGCCTGTAATAACCCAGTTCGCACAATTGCCATCGTGGCACTCATTTTGAAATCAGGGGGATATGAGGAGTGGAGTTAGCTTAATTGTGGTCTTGTGCGCCTTGGGCTGCCAGAGCCATCCTCGGACGAAAATGAGCGCCCCGCCGCTGTATCTGGCTCAGTATGAGGATACGCCGTCTGCCGCCTTGGTCTTTGATCCGCCGCCGCTGGCCAATACGCCACGGCTCGATCTGGCCCGCGAAAACCGGATGCCCAGCGCCTTTGTGAGCTACGACGAACTGACGACAACCTTCTTCGACATCCGGACCGACGACTGGCAGACCAACGATCACACCGATCACTATCTGCGTCACGCGACCATCGAAAAAGTGGGCGTGAGCTATCGCTGATCTGCCGGTTTACAACTCCGCGATTCCGTCCCCGGATTCTATGATTTCCTGCTCCTCCGTCACTTCCGGCGGCCTGACCGTTACATCGCACTCGCGCATCTCGTAGCCCCCGCCGATGTACTCGGCGATGCGCTCATTGTGGGTGGTCGCGGAGTAAGTCCCGTCCATTTCGAGCAAGAACCGCCGCCAGGCCTCCCACTGCGAATGCGCCAACGACGCGGCCACCGGCGATCCGTCTTCAGACACGACTACAAACGCAATCAATTCGGGCATAAGGAACAACTCTCACACCCACACAAAAAACGGTCAACCCTCATTCCAAAGGGTAAACAAATCCCAATACGATCTCAACAGGATCCTACTCGTCGGCGACGACGAGTGGCCCGGGCACCACGTGCTCGGCCAGGAACCAGGACTGAAGCTCGTTGGTCCGCACCACATCGCTGATGAGCAGGTCGTTGGTTCCATCGTCGCCCGCATCGGCGGCCGCCTTCGCGGCCTTGCGCGATGCGATCAGGATGATCTCATGTGCCTCGGCGAGACGGGAGATCTGCACGGGTACCGCTTCGCGGCCTTTGGGGGGCCTTGGAATGTTCGTTGCCTCGGCCACATCGGCCGCCATCGCGATGCTGACGCCGCCCAGCAGCATGATTCGCTCGGCAATTGTATCCACCAGCTCGGCCTGCTCACCGGAATGCTTATCGAACAGCAGATGAAGCTGATAGAACGTGTGGCCGGTCACCTGCCAGTGATGCCAGCTTACCGTTTTCTTTTGCAGTGCGCATGATTTAACTCCTTGATTGAATCGTGATGATTGGCCGCGCTGGGCGGCCGATCCAGTTAATAAACAGAATTTCCATCCAACGACAATGGATAAATATCTGCGCTTACTTTCCCGGCACGGGCGCAACTTCATCCCGCAACGGGATCTGTTTGTAGCGCCCCGGATCGGCTTCATTGAGCGTATCCACGACCTTGTCGATGTTGCCGAGATTTACGCTCGTCTTCTCACCCGTCCGCGTATCCTCCATGGTTCGATAGCCGCGAATCGTCTCATCAAAATCGGCGTTGCTGCGCGACTGGGTCACCTGCCGCGCTTCCCACGCTTTATTCTGAGCGTCGTAGCTGGCCATCTGCTCCTTGTGGGCCTGTTGCATGGCGGCAAAACGCCGGTTGCTGGCATCGATATTCTGCCGCGTTTTGTCCTGAATGACCGCCGCGTCCGTCTTCATGGAAAGGATCATCGCAAGCATCACCGGGAGATCGGCCTCGAAGGTTTTG
>JBBRHH010000114.1:0-12825 GCA_038222915.1 Tepidisphaerales bacterium | reverse complement strand
AGAACCAGATCGCCGGGACTGGCGTGGGAGTCGATATAGGTGGTTGTTTCACGCCATGGGGCCTTGGCGTCGTCGTAGTAGGCATTGACTCCACAGAGCGAAATGCAGGCGATGGCCATCGAGATGAGGAGGCCGATGAAGCCGCGGCGGATGAGGGATTCGAGCCAGAGCGCCGCAAGGAGGTAGATGGCGCAACTGGCGGCCATTGCGTATCGGGAGACGAACATTGGGGTGCCGATGCGCGACCAGGCGAAGGGGATCAGGACGACAACACCGATCCACACCAGAAGGAAGATCCAGACGGGTTCAAAAGGCTGGGGCGTCGCGGTGCGGCGTGTGACTCGCGCTTTTTGCAATTTTCGAAGGACAAAGTTGCTCAGCATCAGGCCGACAACTGCGCCGAGCAGGCAGAGAACGATCAAGAGGCGGCCTTTGTTGTGTTTGGCAGTGTTGGTCCAGGCGTCGGGGATTATTTGATGGAGTCCAACGTATTCAAAAAAGGCGTAGATGAGGGTGAAAATGGAGGGCCGCGGGATCCAGAAACCTTTCTGCACTTTGTGAAGGTTATGAAGAAGGATGATTGCGAAGGGGATGAGAAGTGCGCCGAGAATCAGTTGCGTCAGGAACCACTGCCGCGGCGTGACACGGCGTCTATCGCTGCGAAGCAGGTGAATGAGCATCCAGACATTTTGCGAAAGGATGATCAGGGTGCCGAAGATGTGGGCGTAGGGAAGAGAGACGGTTGCGAGGATGTAAAGGATCGTGCGGCGAGGTGTGGGTTCCTGGACGAACCGAAGGAAGGCGAGCATGGAGAGGAGTGCGAGGAAGACGAGAAAGGTGTACGTGCGGGCTTCCTGGGCATACTGGACGTGCATGGAGGAGAAGCCAAGGAGCATCGCGGCGATGACGCCGGTGACTCGGTTGCGGAGAACGACGCCAATCGCGTAGATCAGGGGGAGTGAGAGGAGGCCGAAGAGGGTGGAGAGCATTCGCACGGAGTACTCGGAATTGCCGAAGGCTTTCATCCAGTAGTGGATGAGGATGTAGTAAAGGGGTGGATTAACCTCCACTTCGTGGAGAGTTCTAAACATTTCGGAGAGTGGCAGCGAGCCGTAGAAGACGGAATAGCCTTCGTCCCACCAGAGGCTTTGGGTGGCGATCTGGTGATAGCGAAGGGTGAACGCCGCAATGGTGATCGCGATGAGGGTTGGCCAGGCGGCGGCCTGAACGATGGCGTGAGCGGTCTCGCCGGCGCGGAGATTGGGTAGGGGATAAAATTGAAATGATTCGCGCATTACTCGTGGTTGCTCAGCGAGCGCAAGTGGCAATCCCAGCGCTAAATATCGGAGGCGAACGGGTTGTGCTTGATGGTTGTTCCGGGATCCGGATGTTGCGGTCCGGTAATGGCTGGCGTTGGAGTGGATTTCGTCTCCTGATCGACACGGCTGTTTCCGGTATGCTTTGCCATTCGTCGTCGTGTACTAATTTGAATGTGCCCAGAGATGGAGTCTGAAATGGCAAAAATTGCGATTTTGGTTGAGAAGATTTACGAGGACCTTGAGCTTCAGTATCCGCGGCTGCGGCTGAAGGAGGCTGGGCATACCGTTGAGATGATTGGGCCCAAGGCCGGGGAGACTTATGTGGGGAAGTGGGGGTATCCGCAGAAGTCAGAGAAGGCTGCGAAGGATGTGAAGGCTTCGGATTATAGTTTGATTGTGATTCCGGGCGGGACGTCGCCGGACTTTATGCGGCGGGATGGGGGCATGATCAAGCTGGTGCGGGATGCTGCTGCGGCGAAGATTCCGATGGCCGCGATTTGTCATGGGCCCTGGATGTTGTGTTCGACGGACGCGCTGAAGGGGCGGCGGTGTACCTCGTTTTTCGCGATTTCGCATGATGTTGTGAACGCTGGCGGGAGTTGGGTGGATGAGGAATGTGTGGTGGATGGGCCAATTATTACCGCGCGATGCCCGGACGATTTGCCGGCGTTTACGCTGGCGATATTGGACCTCGTGGCGGGAAAAAAGCCTGCGGGGACGAAGGGGAAGCCAATTGCGCCCGATTGGCTGAAGGAGACGCTTCCTGGAGCAAAAGATTGACGAACATTCGGGCATGGAAGGGGTATTTGTTTACGACGCCGGATGGTGGTTCCGGCAGATCGTAAGCGTGATGTCCAGGAGCGGTTTGAGTCGATTGATACGAAAATGCGTTGGATCGGCGGCGCGGCTGGGGGCGGCTGTTCTCTGCGCTCAACTGCTGGTTGGAAGTCCGGTTGTGCGGAGTGCGGAGAGCCCGCCGGAATTTTCTCCTGACAAAGTGGAGTTTTACGAGAAGCAGGTAAAGCCGCTTTTGGTGGCTTCGTGTTTGAAGTGCCATGGGGCAACGGACAAGATCAAAGGGGGTCTGCGGCTTACAGGGCGTCAGGCGATGCTGGAGGGGGGCGACACGGGGCCGGCCGCTTCGCTGGAACATCCGGAGAAGAGCTTGATCCTGAAGGCGATCAGCTACACGGATGATGATTTGCAGATGCCGCCGAAGGATCGGCTGACGAAGGACAAGGTGGAGGTGCTGACGAAGTGGGTGGCGATGGGGCTGCCTTGGACGCCTGGGGAAGAGCCGGCGATGGTGGAGGCGCGGCCAAAACGGATGGCGCCGAAGGTGACGCCGGAGACGATGAAGTTCTGGTCGTTTGTTCCGGTGAAGCGGCCTGAGGTTCCGTATGTCAAAGATCTGGCGTGGGTCAAGACACCGATTGATGCTTTTGTGCTGGCGAAACTGGACGCGGCCGGATTGAAGCCTGCGCCGCCGGCCGAAAAGGTCGCGCTGTTGCGGCGGGTTTATTATGACTTGACGGGATTGCCGCCTACGCCTGCGGAAGTGGATGCGTTTGTGGCGGATCAATCGGCCAATGCGTATGAAGCTGTCGTCGATCGGCTGCTGGCGTCGCCGCGTTATGGGGAGAAATGGGCGCGGCACTGGCTGGATGTGGTGCGGTATGCGGAGACGAACAGCTTTGAGCGCGATGGGGCGAAACCGAATGCGTGGCGGTACCGCGACTATGTGATTGATTCGTTCAACAGCGACAAACCTTACGATCAGTTTGTGCGGGAACAGATCGCGGGCGATGAGCTGGATCAGGTGACTTCGCAATCGATCACGGCGACGGGGTATTATCGTTTGGGGAACTGGGACGACGAGCCCAGCGATCGGTTGCAGGCGCGCTATGACGACCTGGACGACATCGTGGCAACGACGGGGCAGGCGTTTCTTGGCCTGACGATGAATTGCGCTCGCTGCCACGATCACAAACTAGATCCAATTCCGCAGAAGGATTACTACAAGCTGTTGGCGTTCTTCCAGGGGATCAAGCCGTACAACAACGACCCGAAGATCATTCTCCGCGACATCGTGCCAGATCAGCTTCCCAAGGCGAAGCAGGATGAGCTGCTTGATGTGAACCGGCGCAAGGAAGAGCTTAAGAAGCTGGTGCACGAGACGGAGGAGCGGGCGCTTGGCCTGATGACCGACGTGGAGCGGAAGGCGGCGCGAAAGAACGACAAGGCGATGCGCGATCAACTGCTGGAGACGATTGGGAAGGTGGAGTTTGCGCGGTATGCGGCGTTGCGTGACGAGCTGAAGACGTTGGAGACACGCGCTCCGGAACAGTTGCCGCAAGCGCTTTGCGTGCGGGAGAACGGCGCCTCGGTTGAACCGACTTTTATCATGCTGCGCGGCAATGCCCACGTGCAGGGCGAGCAGGTTGAGCCTGGTTTTCCGCTGGTGCTTGCGCCGCCGGCGGCGGTGATTCCGAAGCCCGATCCCAAGGCGACTTCATCGGGCCGGCGTCGGGTGCTGGCGGAGTATCTGGCGAGTGAGAAAAATCCGCTGGTGGCGCGGGTGATGGTGAATCGCATCTGGCAGCATCATTTTGGCCGCGGAATTGTTCGCTCGCCTAATGATTTTGGCAGCATCGGAGAAAGGCCGACGCATCCGGAGCTTCTGGACTGGCTGGCGAGCGAGTTTATCAAGCGAGGCTGGCGCATGAAGGACATGCACAAGCTGATCATGATGTCCAACGCATATCAGATGTCGTCGGCAGGGAATGCGACGGCGCTGGCGAAGGATTCGCAGAATGATTTGTTCTGGCGGTTTGATATGCGGCGGCTGGAGGCGGAGGAGATTCGCGACTCTGTGCTGTTCGTCAATGGGAAACTGAATTTGAAGATGGGTGGGCCGAGTGTGTTTCCGACGATTCCGGAGGCGGTACTGGCGGGGCAGTCGCAGCCGGGAAATGGATGGGGGAAATCGACGCCGGAGGAGCAGGCACGCCGGAGCATTTATGTGCATGTGAAGCGTTCGCTGATTGTGCCGACACTGGCTTCGCTCGATTCGGCGGACACGGACTTTACGTGTCCGGTGCGTTTCGTGACTACGCAGTCGACCCAGGCGCTGACGATGTTGAATAGCCAATTTAGCACTGAAGAGTCGAAGGCGTTTGCGAAGCGGTTGCGGAATGAGGCGGGTGAGCAGCCGGCGAAGCAGGTGCATCTGGCGTTGCGGTTGGCGCTTTGCCGGGAGCCGAGTGCGGAGCAGGTGGGGCGGGGCGTGAAATACATGGACCGGTTGAAGGACGAATATCACGTCCCGACGGATGTGGCGCTGGATCAGTTTTGCCTGCTGGTGCTAAATTTGAATGAGTTTGTTTATCTGGACTAAAGGACGTTGTATGGGACAGAACAACACATCTCCCGGCGGCGCGTTTTGCGGACGGACGCGGCGTGAGTTTTTGTGGCAGGCCGGGGCGGGATTTACGGCCCTCGGGCTGACTTCGCTGCTTAGCAACGACGGGTTTCTAAGCTCGCAGGCGCGGGCGGCTGATGGGGTGACGCCTTATGTGAACCCGCTTGCACTGAAAGCGCCGCAATTCGCCCCCAAGGCCAAGAGCGTGATTTTTTTGTTCATGTATGGCGGACCTAGCCACGTCGACACGTTCGACTACAAGCCGAAGCTTTATCCGCTGGATGGGAAGACGATTCAGATCAAGACGAAGGGACGGGGCGGGTCGAAAAATGAGGGGCGCGTGGTGGGGCCGAAGTGGAGCTTTAAGCAGTATGGGCAGTGCGGAAAATATGTGTCCGAGTTGTTTCCGCATGTCGCGACCTGCGTGGATGACATCGCTTTTATCCATTCGATGACGGCGGATTCGCCGATCCACGGGTCGGCGATGCTGCAGATGAACTCCGGGAAGATTTTGAGCGGCAATCCGTGCATCGGGTCATGGGTGAACTATGGGCTGGGGAGTTCGAATGAGAATCTGCCGGGGTTTGTGGTGATGCTCGATCCGACGGGTGGGCCGATCAGTGGGGCGAAGAACTGGAGCAGCGGGTATATGCCGGCTGTTTATCAGGGGACGATCCTGCGCTCGGCGGGCGCGCCGATTCTGGATCTGGAGACGCCGGCGGGCGTGACGCGGCCAATGCAGCGGGAATTGCTGGATACGCTGCGCGACTACAACGGCGAACATCTGGCGGGCCGGGTGGATAACTCTGCGCTGGCGGCGCGGATTTCAAGCTATGAGCTGGCGTACAAGATGCAGAGTTCATCGCCGGAGGCAACGGATATTGAGAGCGAGCCGGAAGACATTAAAGAAATGTACGGCTTGAACCAGAAGAACACCGCGAATTTTGCTCGGCGCTGCATCATGGCGCGGCGGTTAGTCGAGCGGGGCGTGCGATTTGTACAGGTATATTCGGGCGGAAATCACAACGACGCGAACTGGGATGCGCATGGGGACCTCGTGAAGAACCATACTTTTCATGCGGGGAATACGGACAAGCCGGTGGCTGCGCTGCTGAAAGATTTGAAGCGGACAGGATTGCTGGATTCGACGCTGGTGATCTGGGGCGGCGAGTTCGGGCGGCAGCCGACGGCGGAATACAAGGAGGGGACAGGGCGGGATCACAATGCTTACGGGTTTACGATGTGGATGGCCGGTGGGGGGATTAAAGGGGGCGTGAGCGTTGGTGAGACGGACGAGCTTGGTTCGGCGGCGGTGGTGGATCGATTCGCTGTGAAGAACCTGCATGCGACGGTTTTGCAGCAGCTTGGGCTCGATCCGAACAAGCTAAGTTATTTCCATAGCGGGCTGGATCAAAAGCTGGTCGGCGTGGAAGGCGCGGAACCGATCAAGCAAATCATTGCATAGTGAGCCTCCATGATTCGATGGTCTGCGAGAGCGGCGGTCGGATTGTCTGCGCTGCTCTTTGGTATTTCGGCGCAGGGTGCTCCTCCGACCGACGCGGAATATCCGCATCTGAAGAATCTAATCCAGAACGCCAGCTTTGAGATGGATTGGATGCACAACGCGGTCTCTTCCGCGACGCGGTTCTTGCTGCTGGATCAGAGTGACTGGGGCTATGGACAGTCGGACGGAATCCCGGATTCGTGGGTGTGCCGTGAGGGGCGGTTGGATCGAGCAGTTCATAAGTTTGGGAGTGCGTCACTGCGATCGCGCGGCGATGCCTGGCAGGTGATTTATGTCTGCGGGGAAACCGATCCGAAGGGCGGTGGCGCTTATTACAATCCATTTCGTCCGTTGCCGGCGGAATTATGCAAGGTGATCACGCCCCGGCCGCTGCGGGTGGGCGTGTGGTGCAAGACGCAGGATGCGACGCAGCCGCCGGAACTGACGCTTGATCCGGAGTATGCGGAGGCGGGAAAGGCCGGGAAACGAAAATCGGTTGCTTTCGCAAAGGGGACGCACGAGTGGGAGTACCAGGAGATTATTCTGCCGGCGGATGCAGCAGCTGGGCCGGTGTCGAGTGCGACGGTTCATCTGATCAATCGCGGTGAGGGGTCGGTTTGGTTTGATGGCGCATTTGCGGTCGAAGAGGAGGCGAAGGAGGAACGCAATCTCCTGCCCAACGGCACATTTCAAACGGTTGAAAACGGGTGGCCGGTGGGCTGGTCGAAGCCGGAGTTGTGGTCGTGGTCGCGGCAGGAATATTATCGATTTGCGGGGTGGTCGCATGAGGCGGGGAAAATGGTGGGCGGTATTGCGTGGCCGAGACTGGGGCCGGGCGGAGGGCGGGTGTTGCAACTGACGGTTCTGCCGGGGGACAATATTTCGGTTCATGCCTATGCACTTGCGCTCAACCAGTCGGACGCGCGGCCGTTGCGGGTTGCGGCCTGGGTGCGTGCAGACAATTTGCGGTGGTTTGAGATCATGGCAAAGGATGAGAATGGGGAGTGGCTGCCGCAACAGGATTTCGCGGGAAGCATGGGGACTGATGCGGATTATCACAATCGGCTGATAGCCGCGGGGACGCATGACTGGGAGTATGTGCAGAAGTATTTTGCGCCGCGAAAGCCTGTGAAGAAGTTGACGCTCTATGTTGCAGCGCGAGGGATGGATGGAAAGATGATGGGGAGGACTCTAGTCGGTACAGCGTGGGTGGATCGGGTTGCATTGGACGAGGTGGGGACGAGTGGGAAGGAACTTGGCGCGCGAGGCATCAAGGCCGCGGCGGCTTCGGCGATCTCCAAAGCGGATTCATTGGTGGTTACTGATTTTGATCCTGGCGAGCGGCTTTGGGGGGAGAACGCAATGCGCGTTCGAATTCATAATCCGATGGATAAGGCATTGCCGGTCGTGTTTGGTCTTACGTCTCCCTCGGGGGAGGCGATTGGCCCGACGGCGTCGGCGGGTGAAATTGCGGCGCACACGACGGCGGAAATCACCGTTCCATTTAACGTGAATCAATCCGGCGCTGATGGGCATTGTTATCGCATCAGTGGCTCGGTGTCGCTAACTTTTGCAGCACCGGCGGCGCCTGTGTCGATTCGCATGGGCAACATCTGTCTATTTCCGTCTGAGAAGCTTGAGGTGGGTATCAATTTGAATCTCGCGAAGGCGACGATTGCGTTGGTCAAGAACTGCAAGGTTGTCGTCGAGCACCCGGGTGGGGACAAAATGATGCTTGATACTGAAGATGTTCCGGGGGCGATGGCCGGCGGAAAAGAGACGCCGTCTTTGCTGCGTGAGGGATACGTTGATGCGCGGAATCTTGTCGATCTTGTCGTCGATACGTCCGGTCTTCCGGTTCATTCCGCGGCGAATCCGATGCGGGACTGTGTCGTTCGCGTGACTTTGAAGGACGCGGCGGGGAAGACGATGTTTACGCAGGAGAGTGAGCCGTTTGGCGTGATGGAGCGGCCGGCAATGGATGCGCTGCCGGCGACGATCACGCAGACGAAGATTGGCGAAGGCGGTTGGCTGACCGTGAATGGCCGGCCCTTTTCGTTTCGACCATTCCCGCTCGACAACACGGATCTTGGCAATATGTCGCGCCGATCAAATCTGCCCAAGGAGTGCAAGATTCTGCCGCTGCCGTTTCCGAAGGAGTTGAAATTCGCGGCGGGGAGTGACGAGGAATGGAAGAAGAAGACGCAGGAGTTTGTCGGCGCGAACAAGGGCGATCCGAAGTTGCTTGGGTACTTCTTCGATCATGATGGCGAGACGACATTCTGGTTTGATGATTGGAAGCAGATGGCGGCGTGTCAGCGCAAGGTGGTGGGATGGGCACGCGAGATCGATTCGAACCATGTGATCATGAGTGCGCAGTGGCTGTTCGGGCATGGGGCGCTCAAGCCGGCGATGGCCGAGTATTTTGGTTTTCTGGATGTGATTGATGTTGAGCCGGGATTGACCTGGACACCGGATGCGAATGCGTTTCGGGAGAAGGCGGGACGGCCGGTGTGCGTTGTGGCGGGGTTGGAATGTTATCACTATCAGTCGCCCAATGTGCTGAGGTGGCGGATGTATGAGGCGATGCGGCAGGGGGTGAACGATATTGGGATTTGTCCCTCGGGGATGTTGTCGGCGCGGCCGGAGTCTGTCTCGCTGCTGCGATCGCTTTATGCGGAGTCGGCGGCGCTACGGGCTGCGTTGAGTGCGCCGACGCCGAAGGTGGCGACGGCTTGTGACAATGGCGCGGTGAGGGTTTGGGAGCGGGAGACCGCGGCCGGGCGGTATGTCATCGCGATGCGCGAGAGCGACGGGGAGAGCGATAGCGTTACGGCAAAATTCACGCTGCCAGTGGATTCTGATAAGGTTGAAGTGCTATTTGAGCCAAGGAAAGTCACGGCGGCGGATCGATCATTCACGGATGTTTTCGGCAAATACGCCGTGCATGTCTATCGCGTCGGCCAATGAACCGCTGAAGCAACGTATCCGCTACGGCAAAGGTAAATTCGACATGCGCTCAATGTTTACGCGAATGCGGTTGCTGGCGGCGATCTCGGCATTGGGGTTCGGTGTGGCGGTGCGGGCGGGGGATCCGGGCGGGGATCTTTCCAAACAGCAGCCGAAGTATCGCATCAAGGGAGAGATTCCGCCTGCGCCAATTCGATCACCGGAAGAGGAGTTGAAGACGTTCAAGCTGCCGCCGGGATTTCGTATGGAACTGGTGGCGGCTGAGCCGTTGGTGGAAGAGCCGATTGCGCTGACGTTCGATCCGGACGGGCGGGTTTATGTGGTGGAGATGCGCGGGTACATGCCGGATGTGCAGGGGACGGGTGAATTGGATCCGGTGGGAAAGATCGTTCGGCTGGAGAGCAGCAAGGGCGATGGGACGCTGGATAAGAGTACGACGTTTCTGGAAGGGTTGATCATTCCGAGGGCAGTGGGGCTGGCCGGCGATGGGGTGTTGGTGGCGGAGCCGCCGACGGTTTGGTTTTGCCGGGATACGAAGGGGGAGGGGAAGTGCACGGAGAAGAAAGTTGTTTTTACTGATTTTGGGGCGCGGAATCCGAATCCGGAGCACATGGCCAATGGACTGATGTGGAACCTGGACAACTGGTATTACAACGCGGATTGGCCGGCGCGATTCAAATTTTCCAAGGGACAGTTTCTGCGGGACGGGACGATTGCACGCGGGCAGTGGGGGATTGCGCCGGATGATACGGGGAGGTTGTTTTACAATTCGAACAGTTCGATGCTTCGGTGCGATCTTGTACCGGCACAATACATGATGCGGAATCCTTCGCTGCCCGCGCCGCCGGGACTGAATGTGGCGATTGCCGCGAATGCGGTCTTTTCGTCGCGGGTGAATCCGGGGGTGAATCGCGGGTATACCGAAGATTGTAACATGGAGGGGCACCTGGCCCGGGTGACGGCTTCGTGCGGGCCGACGATCTATCGTGGTGGACAGTATCCGGCCGAGTTTCAGGGGAACGCCTTTGTCTGCGAGCCGGCCGGGAACCTGATGGTGCGACATGTTGTTACGCAACAAGGCGTGAATATCACGGCAAAGAGCGTGCAGCAAGATGGGGTGGATTTTCTTACTTCGACCGATGAGCGATTTCGGCCGGTGAGCTTGTACAACGCGCCGGATGGATCGATCTATGTGGTCGACCTATATCACGGCATTCTGCAGCACAAGGCTTACGTCAGCGCCTATCTGGCGGATCAGATCAAGAAGCGCGATCTTGAGAAGAATGATGGGCATCGGGGGCGGATCTGGCGGATTGTGCATGGGTCGGCCAAGCCGGGGGTTCAACCGCGCCTTTCGAAAGCGCCGGTTTCTGAGTTGGTGAAGACCCTGTCGAATCCGAACGGCTGGTGGCGGGATACTGCGCAGCGGCTGCTGGTCGAGCGGCAGGATGAGACGGCGGTTCCATTGTTGAATGCGGTTGTCAGTGGGAAAGCGAGCGGTGCTACGCCGTTGGCCAAGATTCATGCGTTGTACGCACTGGATGGACTTGGGCTGCTGGATGACGATGCGGTGGCCGGCGCGATGAAGGATGCCGATGCGCGGGTTCGTGTTGCAGCGGTTCGGCTTGGGGAAATCTTGATTCGTAAGCATACGGGGGCGTCGACGCTGGAGGCAGCGCAGGCGCTGGGGAAGGATTCTGACCCAGGTGTTCAACTGCAGGCGCTGAGCATGGGGGACGTGCCGGAGCTTGAGAAAGAAGTGGTCGCGATCCTTTTGAAGCATGCGGATGATCCGTTGTTTCGCAGTGCCGCCATCAGCGGGGCAGCGGGCCGGGAACTGGAACTGGTGAGCAGCCTGATTGCAAACAAGGACCTTGCCACCGCCGGGAAGGGGAGTTCGGAAATGTTTTCGGATCTGGCGGGGTGCGTGGTGCGCGGCCGAAGCAGTGAGCGGATTGAGAAACTATTGGAGCTGATCGCGGCGCAGCCTGCTGGTGCGAAGGCGGCGCAGGAGGCGTTGGCTTCGGGAATGGCGGAGGCGGTTGCGCCGACCAAGGCGAAGACATCGGCTCGCGTTTTGCGATTGAATCGCGAGCCAGCCGCGTTGGCGAAGCTGACCGGCAACAGTGACGGGAACATCAGCAAGATGGCGAAGCGGGCCGAGAACAACATGAGCTGGCCAGGGAAGCCCGGTGATAACACGCCGCCGCTGAAACCGCTGACCGAGGTTCAGGAAAAGCGGTTTGTGGTCGGGCGGGAGTTATTTTCGCAGAACTGTGCGACTTGTCATCAGCCGTCGGGACTGGGGCAGGATGGGATTGCGCCGCCGCTGGTGGACAGCGAGTGGGTGCTTGGGCCGGAGGATCGGGTGACGCGGATTTTACTTTGCGGGCTACGCGGGCCGCTGAAGGTCGGGAAAAAGACGCTGGATCTGGAGATGCCGAGTATGCGCGCTTTCGATGACGAGCAGGTGGCGTCGATATTGACTTACATTCGGCGCGAGTGGGGACATGAGGCGAATCCGGTTGAGCCGGGAATTGTTACACGGTTGCGGAAAGAGACGGCCGAGCGTGGCGATACGCAGTGGACGGCCGAGGAACTTTTGCAAATCAAGTAGTGTTTTGAAACGAGGACCGCAATGAAACTTCGGAATTTTGGGTTTGGACTGCTCTTGGCGTTTACGGCACTGGCGCTCGTGACGCCGGCCAATGGCGCGGAGGCGGAAACGAAAGGTTTCTCGTTCAAGGATACGGCCGGCGACCACCTGGATGTGCTTATGGATGGAAAGATCGTTGGGCGATACATGTACGCGCACGATACGTCGACCAAGGAGCGGAACGCGGAGACATACAAGCCGTATTTGCACGTGTTTGACGCGGAGGGGAAGGCGCCGATCACGAAAGGGGTGGGCGGGCAGTTTACGCACCACCGTGGAATCTTCATTGGCTGGCGGGTCATCGATTTTGACGGGAAGAAGTACGATCGATGGCACATGCTTGGCGGCGACATCGTGCATCAGAAGTTTACCAATCAGCAGGCCGACGCGGACGCGGCGACTTTCACGTCGCTGACGCACTGGGAGGCTGACGGTGGGAAGTCGATTATTGACGAGGAACGGACGATGACGTTTCGGCGCGGGCCGGATCATACGCGGCTCCTGATCGATTTTACTTCCAAGCTGGCCGCGCCGAACGGGGATGTGAAGCTTGGCGGCGATCCGGAGCATGCGGGCGTTCATTTCCGTCCGGCAAATGAAATCGACTCGACAAAGACGCTTTACGAATTCCCCGCAGCGACGGCGAACGCGCATAAGGACCTTGATTATCCATGGGTTGGCGAGACATACACGCTGCACGACAAACTGATCAGCGTTGTAGAAATGAATGCGCCGAGCAATCCGAAGAAGACACTCTATTCGGCCTATCGGGACTATGGGCGATTCGGCGCGTTCTTTACGGCCGAGATCAAGGGCGGGGAATCACTGACGGTGAAGTACCGATTTTTGATCGCGGATGGGGAGATGCCGCCGGCCGAGATGATTCAGAAATCGTGGGATCAGTTTGCGGGAGTTAGCACGCCGACGCCGGTGCCGACCATAGTCGTGAATAAGT
>JBBRHH010000113.1:0-12929 GCA_038222915.1 Tepidisphaerales bacterium | reverse complement strand
GGGTCGGCGTTGAGATTCCGGCGCTTGGCCTCATTTAGTATCGCGGCGGAAAGAGGATGGTTTGACCCACGCTCGGCCGCCGCTAGTAACTCGAATGACTGGCTCTCATCGGCGCCGGCGGCGGTGACAACGTCGACGACGCGCGGCTTGCCCTCGGTCAGCGTCCCGGTCTTATCAAACGCGACAGCGGTAATGCGCGAAGCGCCTTCAAGGGTCGCGGCGTCTTTGATGAGAATGTTGTGCCTCGCTCCCAAACCCGTGCCAACCGCAACTGCCGTGGGCGTCGCCAATCCCAGCGCATCAGGGCAGGCAATGACGACGGCGGAAATAGCGAACGTCAGAGCTGTCACAAATGGCACGCCGCCACCCCAGCGCCAGGCGACAAATGTTGCAATCCCTGCCGCGACCGCGAGAACAACCAGGTAAGCCGCCGCCTTGTCCGCGAGTCGTTGTCCTGGGGCCTTGGAATTTTGTGCCGTCTCGACGAGCTTGGCGATCCGCGCCAGCGTGGTCTCTTCGCCCACGCCCGTCGCATTGATTTTGACTGACCCCGCCCCATTCACGGACCCGCTCACAACCCTATCGCCCGCTTTTTTTTCAACGGGTAGACTTTCGCCGGTGACGAGAGATTCGTCCACCGAAGTGGTCCCATCAACTATTTCGCCGTCCACGGGCACCCGGTCGCCCGGGCGCAGCACAACCACGTCGCCCCGCACCACTTCCGCAGTCGGGACTTCACTTTCCTTGCCGTTGCGAAGCACACGCGCCTTGGGCGGCACGAGCTTGAACAGCGCATGCAACGCGTCCGAACTTCCACGGCGCGACTTCATCTCCATCCAGTGACCGAACAGGACGAACGTCACCAACATCGCGGCGGCTTCATAGAACAGTTCGCTGGACCCGATGAGTGTGAGATAGACCGAGGCGAGATAAGCGGCCAGGACACCCACGGCGATCAGCACGGACATATCCAGTTTCCGCGCGATCAGGGAGTGATATGCACCTGCAACGAAGATCCAGCCGCACCAGAAAACGATCGGCGTTGTGAGAACTAGCAGTGTCCACGACCGAACTGCTGGGCTGAGCGGCAATCGGATGCCGAGCATTTCTCCCATGGGGGAGATTAATACGACGAGAACAGAAAGGGCCAGAGCCAACCAGAAACGGTTGCGTATTTCGGCTTCCATCGACGCGGCCATTGCCGGGTCCGACATGTTGTGCGACATGCCACGGTCATGCCCTGCGTGTCCTGCCGGCCGTGCTTTATCTGCAGGCATGTCCATGGCAGCAGCAGAGCCGCCATGATGAGGTCGGCGTTCGTCCATGGGTCTATGCCTTGGCAGCCGCAAACCCAAGATGGTTGACGGCGGCGATTAGAGCACTGCCAGAAGTTTTTTGGGGGTCGAATGTAACCCGCGCCGAGCCCACGGCCACCTGCTCAACAGTTGCGCCGGGAACCGCCTTCAGCGCAGTGGACACCTTGGCGGCACAGCCGCCGCAGTGCATGCCCTGAATCGATAAGTTAAGAGTTTCCATAAGATTTCTCCAGTCGAAGGAACATCATTGATGAAGCGAACTTCGCCTCACCAACACACTCATGCGTCATAGCAAGGCAAAATAAAAGAGCCGCATTTTGGCCCGAACGCAAAGGGGCGAGGGAGGCAGACAGCGCGGTACGAAATGTAGCTTGCCCTGGCTCAGTCGTCGAACAACACCTCACAGCGTACGAGGACATTCCGGTGCCGCATACGCACAAATATTTGGAGTCAGAAGATTGAATGTCCCACGTCTGAAATAAAGGTGGCCTGAGCGGTTACTAATTTCTCAATTGACAAACCCCTAACAAACAACCTACAATCCCACCAGCGGAAGCGACCCAGTCCGGCCGCTCCCGCCGCCGGGCAAGAGACTCCCCGGCAAAACATCAGGAAGGGGTCCTCCATGCCCAGGCAAAATCCGCTCATCCACCAGCATCCGAAAGCGCAAGCCCAATCCCCGCACGCGAATTCATCTTCTATGCCCGACCAGAGCCTGCCTGCCATGAACTTGTCGAATGGGCCTGCCCTGAGCCCGTTGAATGGGTCGCCACTCTCCCAAACTGCCTACCGCCTACTGCAGACCGCCTACTTTCCCCTCTGTCGCTTTGGGGTCATTTGGGGGTCAAAAACGGTCGATTCCATGTCGGTTTGGGGCGATTTGAGGGCGGTTTCGGGGTCGGTTTTATGTCACTATGGGGTCGGTTTTTTGGCCTGCCAATCGCAACGAACAAATCACAAACAGCGTCCAGGCCAACACTTGGAGTTCCTCCCCACCATTTCAGCCAGCCCAAACACATTTTTTGCGCGCAAATGCGCGCCAAAAACCGTCCGTTATCCTGATGGAGCGACAGCGACCAAAGGCCCCTCTTCCCCTTCGTCGCTACATCGCTTTGTCGCTTCGTCGCTCCTTTCCCCCCACGTCGGTAGGTGGTCGGTTAGTGGTCGTTTGATAGTCGGTTACAGGTCGATTGCTGGTCGGTTAGTGGTCGGTCACAGGTCGGTTGGTGGTCGGTTAGTGGTCGGTTTCAAACAACGAATCACCACCCCCGCCTCATCCCAATCATCGTCCAAACAAACACTTACAAAAACCGACCGCCGCCAAACCGACACGCAACACGATTTTGCGCACTTGCGCGCACAAAACCGACACCGATTCTGCAAGCCTCTCCCAACGAACCGATACATCGCTGCACGGACGTATCAATCTCTCTCCACTCTCCCTCTCGTCCGGTTAAACTATCCCCACGTGTCCAACTGGTCCTTCGACATCCTGCGCCAAGGGGGCTGGGACCTCTGGGTCCTCGTGTGCGCCGTCGCCACCCTCGTACTCGCTACCTACGCCGTCGCTGGCACTCCCTGGCGTCGCCCCGGCGGCTGGATTTCCCTCGGCCTCGTCGCCGTCGGCGTTCTGGGAACCCTCATCGTCCTCCTCTGGCCCGCCCTCCACGACGCCCGCGTCGGCATCGTCTGGACCTTCACCCTCCTCTCCATCCTCTCGGCGGCCTTCTACTTAAACCTGCTCACCCAACTCGGATCCGGCAAAGTCATCGGCCTCCTTGCCATGCGCATCACCGCGCTTGGCCTCGCCATCCTCATGTTCTTTGAGCCCATCCTCCGCCGCACCACGGTCCTCAAGCCCGAAAAGCCCATCGTCTTCCTCATCGATACCTCCGGCAGCATGTCCTTTCCCGACGAGCAAAACGGCCCCACCCGCCTGCAAAAAGTCTGGCAAACCCTCCGCCCCGAAATCAAGAAACTCAATGACCACTTCCTCCCCCGCTACTTCACGTTCGACACCGATCTCCGCGAGCTGAAAAATCCCGACGATCTCGCGAAGATGGTCGCCGACGGCAAGGCCACCGATATCGCCACCGCCATCGCCAAGGCCACCAACAAAGAGACGCGCAAGGACGCCAACTTCATCCTCATCAGCGACGGCATCGACAACACCTCCTCCAATGTGGCCGAAGCGATGGGCAATAGCGACCGTCCCCTGCACGCCCTTCTTGTCGGCTCCGATCAGGCCGAGCCCGCCACCCTCGCCAACGTCGCCGTCGACAACGTCGAAGCCCCCGACGATTTCATGGTCGGCCACGAATCCAAGATCAAAGTCACCATCAAGTCCACCGCCCTCGCCAATCGCGTCGTCGACGTCAAACTCTCCGATGTCGACGACACCGGCAAACCCAAAGGCGACATCACCACCCAGAAGCTCGTCCTTCAGCCGCTCCCGCAAGGCCAGCCGGTTGAACTGCCCTACAAGCCAAGATCCATCGGCGTCCACAAGATGGCCGTCTGGATCGACCCCATCCCTGGCGAGCGCAGCCTCGCCGACAACCGCCAGGATTTTCAGGGCCTCGCCGACGACCCCAAGATCAAAGTCCTCTACATGGAAACGGCTCGGCCTGAATACAAGCCCGTCAAGAAAGCGATGGAGGCCGACGGCAATGTCGAAGTCGCAACGTATCTTCGAATCACAACGACCAAGTTCGAAGCCGGCGGCAAAAACAGCGGCGATCCGTTCACCCAGCTCCCCACTACCCTTGATGAGTGGAAAAAGTTTGACGTCATCATCATCGGCGACCTCGACGCCGCGTTCTTCAACCGCGCCCAGCAGACCGCTCTCGAGCAACTCGTCAGCGGCGGCGCAGGCCTCATGATGCTGGGCGGCGAACACACCTTCGGCCCCGGTAACTACCAGAACACGTCCATCGAAAAAATCCTCCCCGTCTTCGTGGGCGACGCCTCCAGTCCGCAGGAAAAAACCCTATTCGTTCCGCGTCTAACCGCCGAAGGCGCAACCCATCCGGCCATGGAAGGTCTCTCCGATTGGTTCGGCGTCGATGACAGGCCGGGCACAAAGCAACTGCCCCCTCTGCGCGGCAACGTCGTCGTCCCCAGGGCCAAGACAGGCGCCGAGATACTGCTCACCCATCTCGATCGTCCCGGGCCAGACGGCAAGCCGCAGATTGTTCTTGCCACCGAACGTTACGGCCAGGGGCGTTCCGCCGCATTTACCGTCGACACGACATATCTCTGGTCCCTCCCCTTAAAGGGCCTCGGGCAGAAGAGCCCGTATGAAAGCTTCTGGGGCCAGATGGTGCGCTGGCTCGCCGGCGAAGATGTCCGCAAACGCCAAACCGCCGCTGGCATCGATGCCATGATCAACAAAAGTATCTACCAGCTGGGAGAAAGCGTTCGTGTCCGCGCCCGCGTCCGCGACCAGCGCGGCGATGTCACCGAGTTTGCCCAGGTAGCCATGGTGGTCAAAAAAGCCGGCGACAAGCAGCCGGCCAGCCAAAAACCCCTTACCCCCGTCTCCTCCACCAAAGGCCTCTACGACACCGTCATCGAAACGCCGGAAAAAGGCGATTACGTCATCGCGCTGGTCGCCAGCAAGGATGGGAAGGAACTGGGCAAATCCCAGCTGAAATTCACTGTCATCCCCCCCGCCGACGAAATGCTCAAGCTCGCCGCCAACCCCGGCCTTCTGGAGCAGATCGCCGGCAAAAACAAGGAAGGCTCCTACCGCGACCTCCCAAAACTCGGCGAGCTTCTCGACAAGCTGATCAGTGCCCAGAAGAACATCGCCACCGTCAAAACCGAAACCGTCAAAATGGGAAACACCCTCTCCAGCATCCTCGCCTTCACCGGCCACAATCCCGAATGGGCCGATAAGTTCGATCTCCCCATGCAGGGCGGCCTCGTCTTCGTACTTCTGGTCATGGAGTGGATGCTCCGCCGTCGATGGCAGTTGCCATAGTCGAGAGTTCTTGTAACAGTCCCCCTAACCGCACCATATACCACCATGAAATCAGAGGCTATTCGCAACTGAACACAAACCCCCTTCAGGAGAACGCCATGAAACTATTCCGCAAATCACTCGCCGCCGTCGCCTGCCTCGCCCTGGCGGTCGTCGCCATCCCGCGCACCGCACTCGCCGCCCCCATCAATGCCAAAGAGGTTTCGTCAGATGCAAAGTGGTACATCCACCTCGACTTTGAGGCGCTGAAGAAGACCGCCATTTACGGCCAGATCCTCGACGAAGTCCGCCTCAATGTCCCGATCGATGACTTCCTCCCCCAGTTGAAGGCCGCCATCGGCATCAACCCCCTCACCGACATCACCGGAGTCACCGTCTACAACACCTCGTTCGAAAAAGACGTTGCCGCCGTCATGGTCTACGCCAAGTTCGACAAAGACCTCCTCACCAACGCCGTCGCGCAGAACCCGGATTACGCCGCGACCGATTACAACAAGCACACGATCCAAAAGTGGACCGACGCCAACGATGGCAAGACCAAGATGGGCTGCATCTACGGCGACAACGTCATTCTGATGGGCGACAAGGAAGCCACCATCAAGATGGCCATCGACGTGCTCGACGCCAAGACGGCGTCTGGACCCGCCCTTATTAAGGAAGCCCCGAAAGGCGCTTTCCTCTACGGCTCGGCCGATCTCGCCAAGGCGGGCGACGCCAATGTCTCCCAGCTCCTGTCCAACTCCCAGGCCGCACTCGCAACCGCGAGCGAAGTCGACGGCAAGCTCGGCATCAACGTCAACCTCACCGCCAAAACGGTAGAGCAGGGCACGCAATTGAAGGCTCTCCTCGACGGGATCAAGGCATTCGGCGAGCTTGGCGCCAAGGACATGCCGACTGCGGTTGAAGTACTCCACGGAATCAAGGTCAGTGTGGATGGCGCGAAGGTGAACATCGCCTTGCAGCACGACGCCAAGACGATCATCGAAACGGTCAAGAAGTTCGACGCCGAGAACAAGGCTCGCGAGGCCAAAGCAGCCGCGGAACCCAAGAAATGATCAACACGAATCGCAACCTCACCATGCCGGCAGTGAAAATTGCCGGCATGGCATCATCGATTGATCCCGTTCCCGGGCGAAACTCGAACGCCGTGATCGCTTCACCAACATCCTCGCTCGAAGCGCTAAGTGACGCCGACCTCGCAAGCCGCGTCGTCGGCGGGGCCCGCGATGCCTTCAACCAGTTGGTGATCCGCTACGAACGCCGCCTCTTTCGCTTCCTGGCAAAAAACGCGGCCACCGAAGCCGACGCCGAAGACGCCATGCAGGAAGCACTCGTCAAAGCCTATATCAACCTGCACCGCTACAACCCGCGCTGGCAGTTCACTACCTGGCTGTACACAATTGCATTAAGAGAACTTCGAACCATAGGCCGAAAGAAAAAACTCCGTCCAACCTCCCTCGCACAGGCCCAGGACCACGCCGCCCCCGCAACTCCCGATCCCATTGACGGCGCCGAACTCTGGTCGGCGGCAAAACGACTACTGACCTCACAGCAATACACGGCCCTCTGGCTGCGCTTCGGCGAAGATCTCCAGGCCCGCGACATCGCCAAAGTCATGAAACGCCCGCGCGTCTGGGTGAGCGTTACGATCCATCGGGCCTGCGCCGTGCTTCGCCAGTCCTTCAGCCCCGATCTCGAATACCTCGCCACCGACTCTCCGGAATGATAGATTGTGAAAGGTGTCCCTATGCCAAACTCCAATGAAACTCTGATTGCCGCCCTGCGGAAACAGGCCCGCGCGATCGATCCTTCCCCGCCGCCAGACATGCGCCGCCGCGTATTCTCCGCGGTAGCCGAACTCCGCCAGCCCGCGCGCCGCCTTTCGATGGGCCCGCGCCTGCTGGCCCTACTCGGCACGGCCGCCGTCACCGCGCTGGTCGCAGTCCTCCTCCACCACCACAACACGGCACCAGATTCAACCGCAACCCCAAAGCAAGTTGTGCGAGCTCACCGCCTCCCCAGCTTCCCAGATCCCGCCCCGCTCGCCCTCGCCCACCACCTGCTCGACGACCCAATGCAGGGAGAAGTACAAAGCCTGTACAACGACCTCTCGCGCACCACAGGCACCATCAGCGCCATCCTCCCTTCACCAGCAAAGCGCGCCAAGACAACCCCACCACCGGCCGGTCAGAGTTCCTCCCCAGCGCCCGGCCACGTTGCCTGAGCGCGCAGACAAAAGGGCAAGGCACAAGCCTTGCCCTCTCGCTTTGATTTCAAAACTGGTTCTAAGCAGACACGCGGCGGAGCTTGGTCACCCGGCCATAAGGCAGCCACTCGGCGACGTAGATATTTCCACTGTGGTCCCAGGTCGCGCCATGCGGGCAGCAGAACGCGCCCGGAACCGTATCTTCCTTCTTAACGCCGTTATTGGCACGCTGGCCGGCGTTGGGATTGTCGCCCAATTGCACGATCACGTTGTTGTCCTTGTCGAGCACCGTCACCCGGCCTTTGAGATCGGGGATGAGAAGTTCGGTCCCGCGCAGGCTGAAATGACATGGCCGACGGAACTTGCCGGTATCGTTGCCGTTCTCTTCCGGCTTGTCATTCGTCACGAGGTGATCGAGTTTGCCATCCATCGTGAAATACTGAAGCCGATGATGCTCGCGGTCGGCCACCACGATTAGGGGCTTGTCGGCGTTGCGTGTATCGCAGTAGATGCCATGCGGACAGGCGGTCTTGTCGTCGGCGTCGCCTTTGCCGCCGAAGGTGCTGATGTATTCGCCTTTAATGTTGTATCGATGGATAAAGCCCGCACCGTAGCCGTCGGTGATATAGAAATCACCGTTGGGTGCGAACGCCGTAAACGTCGGCACATACGGCCCGGCGTTGGCGTAGCACTGTTTCCCGTCGGCCGTCTTGGCGTCCTTGGGGTAGTCCATCGCCAACAACACCTTTCCCTTCAGATCGGTCTTGAATGTCTTGTGCATTCCAGTGGGCGCGAAATAAAGGACCTCCTCGCCCTCTTCTTTGCGCAGATCCATACCGTGTGCGTTGCCCGCGTATTCCTTGCCCCACGACTCGATGAACTTTCCATCTGGATCAAATATGCAGACAGACTCCTGCCCCGTGTGATGGACGATCATGCGCCCGTCGGCCGTCTCCTGCACCGCGTGCGTGTTGCCGAATTTGATCTTGTCAGGCAGCTTGGCCCAGCCATCAAGGACTTCGAAGGTGTGATCGCCCTTGCCGACAATCAACGGCTTTGAATCCGTCTTGTCATCAGCGCGAATGTAAAATGGCGATAGTCCTGCTGCCGCCGCGCTCAGCGCGGCCGCGGCCTTTACGAAAGTACGTCGAGTCGGTTGGCTCATTTGCATCTCCTAGTGAAGTGACATTCTGAATACACCAAGAATCCGCCGGGGTTGCCCGTGCGTCAAGCGCCTCTGGCCGCCGCCCGCCCCGTGAAAACCAGCAGCACACCCACATTCTCCGCTCCCACCCAGTAACCCAGCAACGAACCGGCCGCGCCGGCACTCGCATAATCCAGCGGCAATGCCCGCGCCCAGCCCGCGAACGTGTCCTGCAGATTTCCGGTCGCCCAGTCGTGGGGATGGAAGTAGGCGATTACGTAACCGGCAACGCCGAGCAAAAGAGGCCCCACCCAGTACCACGCGCCGGCGCGGGCACGCGCAAATTGAGCTTCGGCAATTCCGGTGGCGAAAAAACCAGCAAGGATGAGACTGAACAGCACCTGCTTTTTGCCATCCGACATGGCAAGAAAAAGCATGATGGCGGCCATCACGACCAGTTGCACACCGAGGGCCGCCGCCACGTGAGGCCACGAACGCTCGTGCTTTTCTTCCTCAGTTTCAGGCCTACCCAGCCAGGAAATCTTCGAACTATCAAGCCAGAGCCACATCAGCGCAATGGGGGCAAACAGCGCGACCAGTTCCAGAATCATCTTGAGAAAGATCGCCGGCCTCTGCGGCCAGCGCCCATTTGCCCAGAGCAGCACATCGCGCATCGTGCCGCCGCGGATGGACAGCGCCGTCAGGCCAAGCGTCGCGATCAGCAATCCCGAGTTGTAGTGGATGCGTCCGGCAATAAGGGTTCCAAGCACTGTCGAAACCAGCAACACCATGGCGGTCACCGACAGCGCAACCGCTGGAGAGGCCTGCTGAAGCATCGAAGCTGCGTGGTTGGGGTGAACTGGAATTTCGAAGATCCGGCCGGCCCACCAGAAGAGCACAAACGACAACAGCGCGCCCAAAAGAATAACCGCGCGGGTGCGCTGGGTTGCGCTCAAAACCGGCTTGTGGCCCGGCTCCTCGGGAAGGCCGGTTTCCCCGGCCAAGTCAGTCGGCATGCTGGTCATGCAGGAGGCTCGCTTTTAACGTGCTAACTATTGCCTAACAACACAGGACGAGCTATCATCTTCCTCGAAACCGTGGTGATTGCAACGAACCAGGGTTGGAGGCCCCTTCGACGCGATGCTGAATAGCTCCCTGTTTCCCGAGATGATCGAGGCCCCCAAGCCGCGGCCGGAGGGGCCTTTCGCCAAGGTCGCGATCGAACGCAGTCTCGACCGCACACTCGACTATTCCATCCCCAGGCCGTTTATTCATGCCCTGCGCGTCGGCCAGCGCGTGCGTGTTCCACTCGGTCGGCGCAACAAGCCCGCTTACGGATACGTGATCTCGATCCATGATGACTGTGACTTTCCCACTATCAAGCCGATCATGGCGATTGATGATGAGCGGGTGTTGGTCACGCCCGGATTGATGGAGTTGAGTCGGTGGATCGGCCGGTATTACTGCACGCCGCTGGGAACAGTCATTGAGAGCGTCGTGCCGTCGGCCGTGAAAAAACGCATCGGCCTCGATTACGTCAGTGCCGTCCGCCTTGCCCAGCCGCGCGAACAAATGCAGTCGGTTTTGGAAAAGACCAAAGCCCCCAAGCGTCGTGCCATTCTCGCACGTCTTCTGCTTCTGGAGCCGGATCATTCCATCGATCTGGTCCGACTTGCCAACGAGGCCGGGGCAACAGCGCCGACAATCCGTAAACTGGCACGGCTTGGCCTGATCACCATCACACTCGAGGCGGACTTTGAGGCACTCAATACGTTGTCTGAGAATTTAGGCACGGGGCGCGGCCCAGAGAGCATTGAACTTCCGCTGAACGAAGATCAGCAGCTGGCTTTCGATGAGTTACATAGCCGACTGGAAAGTGGTTTTTCGGTCAACCTCCTCCATGGAGTAACAGGCTCCGGCAAGACTGAAGTCTACCTTCGATGCATTAAGGCGGTCGTGGAGACGGGGCGGCAGGCCATCGTGCTGGTTCCCGAAATCGCGCTGACGCCGCAAACCGTTCAGCGGTTCACAGCTCGCTTCGAGCGCGTCGCCATTCTGCACAGCGGCCTGAGCGCGTCGCAACGGCATCGCTACTGGCAGCAGATCTGGACCGGCAAGGCCGATGTGGTCGTCGGGGCGCGATCAGCTGTGTTCGCGCCGCTGCCGAATCTTGGAATGATTGTCGTCGACGAGGAGCACGAAGCCAGCTACAAGCAGGATAGCGCTCCGCGCTATCACGCCCGCGATGTTGCGATCAAGCGGGCGCAGATTGAGAGCATTCCGGTGCTGCTTGGGTCGGCGACGCCATCGTTGGAAACCTACTGGCGCGTTCAGAGGCAAACGCCGGCAACGCAATCGCCTGAGGTTGCGCAGCCGAAACAGTATCACCTGCTGACGCTTCCCAACCGCGTGCGCGGGCTGAAAATGCCTGAGGTTGAGCTGATCGACCTGAAGCAGGAGATGCGGATGCGGCGAGGTGTTCATCTGCTGTCGCAACGGCTTGAGCATCTTCTCAAGGCGACGGTGGCCGAGGGGCATCAGGCAATTCTGCTGCTCAATCGCCGGGGGTATTCGAATTTTGTTTATTGCCCTTCCTGCACCAACGTCATCTCCTGCAAGTACTGCGATGCCACGATGACCTATCATCGCTCGGCGGGCGTGAAAGCTCGCGGTGGCTCCAACGAAGAAGGCGTCCACACCGGCCAGCTTCACTGCCACTATTGCCTGGCCGTAAATCCGCTTCCAGAGAAGTGCCCTGACTGCGGGAAGAAGCTCAGCCTCTTTGGCCTGGGCACGCAACGCGTTGAAGAAGAACTCGCGAAGAAATTTCCGGATTTGAAATTCGCCCGCGTCGACAGCGACACCATGCACCACGCCCGTGACTACGAGGCGTTGCTGGGCCGATTTGCCCGCGGCGAAGTGCAGGTAATGCTCGGGACGCAGATGATTGCCAAGGGGCTGGATTATCCGAATGTCACGCTGGTGGGTGTCATCAGCGGCGACACAGCCCTCAGCCTGCCCGACTTTCGTGCGGCCGAGCGTACGTTTCAGCTTATTACGCAGGTGGCGGGCCGGGCGGGTCGCGGAGATGCGCCGGGGCGGGTGGTGCTCCAGACGTTCATGCCCAAAGACCCGACCATTCTGTCGGCAATTCGCCAGGACTTCACCGGTTTTGCCACGTCCGAGCTTTTGTCGCGCCAACAGGTGGGTTTGCCGCCGATCACGCGCATGGTGCGGGTCATTCTGCGCGACCAGGAGGAGGCGAAGCTGCATACGCTGTCGCAAAATCTGGCGGCGACGCTTGCCGAGGCCATCGCAAAGCATGGCGGTGCCGTGACGATGAAGGGGCCGATGCCCTGCGCGATCAACCGTATTGCGGGCTACAACCGGGCGCAGATTCTGCTGAACAGTCCGAGCGCGGCGCGGCTTCAGGATGTACTGCTGAGGGTTCGCAAGGCCGGGGGTTTTGCTACGAGCGATCGGATTGCGGTGGATGTTGATCCGGTTTCGCTGCTGTAACCTGGGTTACCACATGGGTTCGGGCCGCCTGGGCTTGTCCTTATCTTCCTCACTTGAACGCGCCGCCAATAGTGCTTCGTTCATCCATTCCAGCAGGCGCGACATGGCCTTGAACCTTGCTACGACTTCGCGCCGGAGGTTCGGGCCGATGGCTACTTTCGCATCGAGGGTTGCAAAGCAATATAGCTGCTTGTGCTTCAGGTATTCGGCTACTGGCGAGTCGCGGTGTTCGTCGTAGCCTTTTGGTGGGCGGGCGAGTTTTTCGCCTACTAGCGGTCCGACATTTTTGATCAGCTTTTTGTCGCCGACAAGATCGAGGAAACGTTTGGGATTCTGCAGCATGGCGGTGCGGACTGCTTTTAGTTCTTCGGGGCTGGGCATGTACATTCCGCCGGCGATGTCTACGCCCTTGTGGGATAGGCCGAAGTAGTAGCCTGCGCCGCCGTGCTTGGGGAGGCCTTTTCTTGGGAAGGTTGCGCCGATGTGGGTTTTGTAGGGGGTCTTGTCTTTTGAGAAACGGGTGTCGCGGTAGATGCGGTAGATTGCTTTGGCCGGGACGGCGAGGGCGTTTTCGAGGGCGAAGGTTTTCAGGTCTTCGTTGATTCGCGTGACCAGCTCGATCATTGGGCGGCGGACTTGTTCTTCGAAGATCTCCTTGCGGGGCTGAAACCAGGCGCGGTCGTTGTTCTTTTCCAACTGACGAAAGAAGGTCTGCATCTTTGGGGAGAAGCCGGGAAATGGGGTGGCCATTGGGGTGCC